>NZ_JBEZKJ010000048.1:0-47819 GCF_040651675.1 Streptomyces sp. NPDC048415
GCATGAGTGAGCCCACCGATACATCAGCCGACAGTGTTCCGGGACCGCGCACCACCCCCGCAGCGTCCCCCTCCGCGCCGTCCGCCGGACCGTCCACCCTCGCCGGCGGCCACTTCACCGCGTACGCGCCCTATTTCATGGTGAGGAACCGCTGCACCATCGAGGCCAGCAGCACCGCCAGCAGCGGCAGCGAGAACCAGAAGCTGCTCTGCAGCCACCGCAGTTGCCGCACGCCCGGCCGCACCGCGACCCGTACGACTTCCCGTGCCGTCAGCAGCACGATCAGCGCGACGGCCGCCAGGCCACCGACGACCGACCACGGCGTCCAGGTCACCTGCGGTCCGATCGGCCCGGGATCGGCCTTGGGGACCTTGCCCGCGGGCTGCTTGCGCAGCGCGTACATCGTCACGTCGTCGTTGACGAGGACCTTCTTCAGCTCCTGCCGGTCGTCGAGGTTGCTGATCAGCCTCGACTCCCAGGTCGCCGAGTAGCCCACGTCCATCTGGAGATAGACCACCTGGCTGCGGTTGATCATCAGATACGAGTTCGGGCCCGCGTCCTTGAGCGCCTTGACGAGCCCGGACACCAGGACCGGGTCGGCGGGCGCCAGTGTGGGCACGTACTGCACCTTCTCCATGTCACGAGCACCCCACGGCATCGCGGGCGTGACGTTGTCGAGCGTGTCGTTGCTCATCCACAGCAGCCGTACGGTCGGATCGTCGTGCTCGTACACGTAGTTCATGGCCGCGACCTCGCCCGGCCTGATCCGTTCGAAGGGCTCGTTGCCCCAACGCGCCACCAGGAAGCCGCCCATGAGGAGAAGGCCTGCCATCAGGGCGGCGATCGGGGCGAGGCTCACCCGGTCCCGCTCGCGTTCCTTCGCGGTGACGCCGGTGCGCGGGAAGAGAGCGAGTCCGGCGAGCAGGGCCGCGCCAGGGACGGCGAACATGAAGACGCGCAGGGCCATCTCGCCGCCGTACGACTGCATGCCGAAGCCCAGGAACGGCACGAAGGTCAGCACCAGCAGTGAACGCTCGCGGTACTTGTGGTCGCGCCGCCGCCACCAGCCCCAGCAGGCGAAGGCCATCACACCGCCGGCCAGCAGCACCCGGGTGTAGAGCACGAGCTTGTGTGTCGAACTGCCGCCCTGGATACGACCGGAGACCGAGGTGGACACATTGCTGCCGACCCCGCCGACGCCGCCGAACAGATCGTTGAAGTGGCCCGACCAGTACGGCTCGGCCATGAAGGCGATCCAGACGGAGACCAGGACGGCGAACAGGATGGGCAGGCCGCGCAGTTCGCAGCGGCCGATGAGAACGAGGACGGCGAGGACGCCCAGCATCACGAACGGCGTCAGCTGGTGCGCCGGCACGCTCGCCGCGAACAGACCTATCAGGAGCATGAGAAGCACGGCTCGCTGACGGCGGTTGGTCGGCTCGACCTCGGCCTCGCCCGGACGCCACTTCGCCCACAGCACGCGCGGCGCCCGGAACCAGACGAGCAGGACCGCCACGAACACGAGGTAGAGCACATAGGTGAAGCCCTGCGGCGAGAAGTAGTCCTGGCCGACCCAGCTGCTGAGCGTGAAGATCCAGATGCCGGTCCACTTGGCGCGCCAGCTCGCCCGCATCGAGCGCACCAGCAGGAGCATCGGGGCGAGATAGAGCAGTTGGATGGTCAGTGGCCACCAGCGGATGACCTCGGTGAGGTCGGTGACCCCGCAGGCCCTGGCGACGAACGCGGCCGCCGCGAAGAAGCCGGGCCAGCTCCAGCGCGCGTCCAGGTTGGGCACGGCCGATCCGGTGCGGTCGATGTAGTCCAGGAACCCAAGGTGCTGCCAGGCCGTCGCGAACCGTGGTTCGGTCTCGATGACGGCGGGCAGCGCATGCAGCGACACCACGGTGGCGAGCAGGGTGACGAGCAGGAGTCCCTTGTGCTCGCGGGCCGTCCACAGCAGTGAGGCGAAGACCGTGATCAGCAGGGCCGCGCCGATCAGGGTCGGCAGCGGCAGTACGGAGATCAGGCCCAGGCCGCCCATGCGGTCGAGTGAGCCGTCGTTCAGGCTGAGGGCCGGGACCCAGTACAACAGCAGCGCCGAGACCAGCAGACAGCCGAGGACGACACCCGGTGTGGACGGGTTGTTCGTGGGACGCGGGTCCGTCGTGGCCGGCCGCGCCTCCGCGGCGGAGCCGCTTGATGGCACGCCCCGCGCTCCTGACGGGGCGCTGTCCAGAGCGTCCTTTTCGAAGGGGGCGTCGATCTCCGGGGCCTCGGACGGGCCCAGGGAGGCCTCCGAACCCGGCTCCCGTGCCTCGACGGGCAGACCTACGGAAGGTCCCGGTCGAAGTGCCCACGTCGGGCGCCGAACCGCCGGTGTCCCGGCCGGCGGTGTCCCCGGCCCCGGCCGCACATCCGGCCGGCGTTCCTGGTGGTCGAAGTCGACGTGGACGCCCAGCGCGAGAGTGTCCGAGTCCAGCGCCCATGCGGGCCCGCGCTTCGGCTCACGGGACTTGGCGACGGGGACCTCGCGCGCCCCCAGGTCGGCGAGGTCCCCGTCCGGCGCCGCGTCCTCGGGCACTGCGGCGGGCGGCGCGGTGCTCAGGACCTTGTACAGCTTGGGCGCGGCGATCGCCACGATCACCGCGAGGCTGGAGATCTCCGCGACGCCCGCGCCGGTCAGGCCCATGCGGGGCAGCAGGATCACGGTCAGGCTGAGCACCAGGGCGCACAACAGCCCTTGCAGGTAGGCAAGTCCTGAGGTGCGGCTCTGGGCGCGCAGGACCGCGAAGTACGTCTCCATGACGACCCGCAGCAGCGCGCCGACGGCGAACCAGCGCAGCAGCGGCGTCGCCGCGTGCGCGTACTCCTCGCCGAAGACGTGCAGGATGATCGGAGCGCCGAGGAACAGCAGCCCGCACACCGGCAGCATGATCCGGGCCATGCGTTTGAGTGCGGACCGGGTGTTGGCGGCGAGCCGCGCCGGGTCGTGCGAGCCCTCGACGGTCAGCGAGGCGCCCATGTTGATGGCGAGCAGGTTGACCGTGCCGCCGATCGTCGTGGTGATGTAGAAGTACGCGTTGTCGGCGGAGCTGACCTGCGAGGCGACGAGCACCGGGACCAGATAGACCACGGCGAGCGAGAAGAGGGAGCCGGTGTAGTCGCCGGCGAGGAAGCGCCCGATCTCCTTGAGCGAGGGCGGTTTGGCGTGCTCCTTGGTCGCCTTCATGTGCCGGGGAGCCAGCCGCCGGAAGACCAGCAGTCCGAGCGGCACCACCGAGAGGGCGATCGCGGCGACCCAGGAGACGAAGACGCCCGACGTGGGGATCACGGCGGCGAGCCCGACGAGCAGCGTCAGCTTCACCGCGGAGAACACGGTGTTGCCCACCGGCACCCACAGCGCGCTGCGCAGCCCGGTCAGCACCCCGTCCTGGAGCGTCAGCAGCGACCAGGCGATGACCGCGAGGATGAAGCCGAGCCCGTTGAGCGGACCGTGCAGGAAGCGGTACGAGGGTCCCCACAGGTTCAACGTGAGCAGGAAGACCACGGCGGCCAGCGCCACGACCACCGAACTGCCCGCGTACGTACGGAAGATGAGGCGGCCCGTGGCGCGGCCCGCGACGGGGATGAAGCGGGCCAGAGCGCCCGTCAGCGTCACCGCGGTCACTCCCGCGAGGAGCTTCATGGCGGCGATCGCGGCGGAGCCCTGGCCGACCGCGGAGTCGGAGTAGTAGCGTGCGGCGACCAGCCAGTAGGCGAGCCCGAGCACCGCGGAGATCCCGGTGTTGAGCATCAGGGCGTAGGCGTTGCGGAACAGCTGGTTGCCTCCTTCCGCACCCTTGCGGCTCCTGCCGGGCAGGCGGAGGCGGCGTCCCGGCTGCTGTTCGGGCGCCTCGGTCGTGGGCGTGGAAGCCTGGGTTGTGGTCGTCGTGTCAGACACGGGAACGGATGGCCTTCCGGCGGACCTGTCGTGCTCTTCGGACCATGGCGTACCCCTTGGTGAGGGCGTGGTCCCGGGCGAAGTTGCGGGCGATCGCGCGGCCTTCGACCAGCCGCTCGAACTCCTCGATTCCGGTCGTACGGCGCACGGTGACGCGTCGCAGGGCGTACGGGCCCTGGCGGCGGCGCGCGAGGCCGTTGCCGACGGCGAGCGACTGGGCGAACCCCGCCTCGCGCACCGTACGGCGCACCCGGCGGCTGCTGTAGCCGTACGGATACGCGAACGAGACGGGGCGGGCGCCCAGCTCCTCGGCGATGATCTCCTTGCAGCGCAGCAGTTCGAACCAGAGCGCGTCGTCCGGGATCTGGTCCAGCTGCGGGTGCGTGTGGCTGTGCCCGCCGATCTCCGCCTGCTCCGCGGCGAGCCCCCGCACCTGGTCCCAGTCCAGCATGGCGTCCAGGCCGCGCCCGGTGTCGTACGCGCCCTTGATCCAGCCCGTCGACACGAACAGCGTCGAGGCGAAGCCGTGCTGGGCGAGTACGGGGAGTCCGTGCCGGTGCACGCCCTCGTAGCCGTCGTCGAAGGTGATGAGAACCGGGCGCTCGGGCAGCGGGCCGCCGCCCGGGCGCCAACTCGCCGCCAGGCCCCGTGTGTTGAGGGGCGTGAATCCCCGGTCGGCGAGCAGTGCCATCTGCTCGGCGAACGCCTCGGGCGCCACCGACAGCGCCCGCGTCGCATCGCCCGGCGAGCGTGCGATCGAGTGGTACATCAAGATCGGCACGGGTTCGCTCACGCTGCCGCCCCCTCGTCGTCCGGGAGCCCCTCGATCTCCACGACGGAGACCACCGAGAATGCAGTGCCACCCCCGCGTGCTCGGACGCTCCCGAGTACGTATCCTCCGGCAGCCGTCAGAACCCCGGCGACGATGGCGCCCGCACGGCCCGCGCCGCCCGGGCGGGCCAGCGCCGCGTCCCGCAGCCCGCGCAGCACGCCGACGGGCAGCACGCGGGTCGCATAGCGGCGCTCCGACTCAAGTCCCTTGTCGGCACCGACACTTCGGGCAACGAGCGCCTTGGACAGGCCCTCGGCGTACGCGCGGGCGCGGAAGTACCCGAAGCGCTCGCGCGCCTCGGGCACCCGGTGGTGGATGACCGCCCGGTCGTCGATCAGCAGGACCGCGTCCGGCCGGGCACGGGTGAGGCGGATGCACAGCTCCGTCTCCTCGCAGCCCAGCGGGCGCTTGTCGCCGTCGCGGCCGATACCGGTCGCGAAGCCGCCCGCCGCGTCGAACGCCGTACGACGGAAGGAGGCGTTTCCGCCGAGGACGTTGCGGACCCGTACGCGGCCCGGCGGCAGCCCCTTGTATGTGCAGCCCACCACCCAGTCGAACTCCTCGGGGAACCACGCCGGACGGCGGCCCGACGCCCAGATCGGCATCGTACGGCCGCCGACGGCCATGACCCGCGGATCCGCGTACCCCTCGGCGAAGTGGCGCAGCCAGTCCCGCTCGGCCACGGCGTCGTCGTCGAGGAAGGCGATGATCTCGCCGTGCGAGGCGGCGATACCGGTGTTGCGGCCCGCGGACAGGCCGCGCGGGCCCCCGTTGGCGAGCACCCGCACCTCGCCGACTTCCTTGAACTGCCTGGTCAGCCGTTCCAGGAGCGTGGCGTTGTGGTCCACGACCAGGAGCGTCTCGAGCGCGGGCAGGGACTGCGCCCGCACCGAGGAGACCGCCGCGAGGATGTCCTCCCAGCGGTCCTCGGTGTAGACGCAGACCACCACGGAGATGTCCGGCTCGCTCAAGACACCTCTCCCCGCCCCGAGTTGAGCTGAGCGGCGTGCGGCGTGCGGCGCAGCGCGCGTCGGTTGGAGCGCTCCCTGAGGATCACCTTGAGCACCCGCAGCCCGTCCCGCACGGCACGCAGATTGCTGGTGCCGTGGATGCGGAGGTACTCGTGGCTGGGTATCTCCTGCACCTTGAGACCCGCCTTGACCACCCGGATGTTCATCAGGGTCTCGACCTCGAAGCCGGTGCAGTCGAGGTCGATCTTGTCCAGGCAGTGCCGCCAGAACGCGTTGTAGCCGTAGCAGAGGTCGGTGTAGCGGGCGCCGAACTTGGCGTTGACGACCGCGCACAGCACCCGGTTGCCGAGCTTGCGGATCAGCGTCATGTCGGAGGTGCCGCCGCCGTTGGCGAAGCGCGAGCCCTTGGCGAAGTCCGCCCCGGACACCAGCGCGGAGACGTACGACACGATCTCCTCGCCGTCGGCCGAGCCGTCCGCGTCGACCATCACGATGATGTCGCCGGTGCATGCCTCGAACCCGGTGATCAGGGCATCGCCCTTGCCTTTTCCGTGCTGTTCGACGACCTTGACGTCCGGCCAGAGATCACGGGCGACTTCGACGGTGTTGTCGGTGGAATTCCCGTCGACGAGAACCACTTCGTGTATCCAGTCCGGAAGTGTCTTGAAGACGTACGGGAGATTCTCCGCCTCATTCATGGCGGGAATCACGACACTCACCGGAGGCGCAATGGCCAGGTGAGAGGAGATGCGCCGGTACTTGTTGGTCACTAACGGATCTTGGCCCGAAATGGCTGGGCGCAGGACTGAGCTCATGAGTCTGGTCCCTCTCGTCCGGTGGACCGCCCGCCCCTGGGCGGTCCGGCTCTTTGTCCGGTTCGAAAGGGGGGTTCTCACTCACGGCATGACGAAATGGATCTCCGTGCATGCCGGGTGAGCTGGCAAAGCTGGCCGGCTTTCGGAAAAAGCGGAAGCCGGTCGCGCGGCACGACTCGGCACAGATGTGGTCACCGAGTACGGCACCCCCCTACCGCGCCCCGCGCCGGTCCGTCGTCGCGATCTTGAGCCCTCCCCTAGATCGCATGTGCATTGATGGACCGATGCGGGTGAGATGTACGACGGTATTGACGAATGAGACTGTATGGCAAGACCTGGAACGAGGCCTCACGTTTTTGTTGGTTTGCGCGTTACCTAACGACTCGAACGGATTTTCCCCATCCGTTTGAGGATCTTGTCGGCGGGCTCGAACAACTCCGGTCGTGACAGCACCGCATTGCGCAGTGCCCGGACCGGGGCGCGGCGCGCCCGGTGACCGAATGCGACGGGATGACGTCGTGTCACCCACCCCTCCGACACGGAGAGGTCCCGTGTCTTCAGGGAGTCTTTGTATTCCTTCTGGCCCCGCCCAAGATCCAGATACGCAATTCCGTCGGCGGCGGCCGCCTCGGCCATGCGCAAATGCAGGATCAGCCCGGGGGAGTATTTCGCGAACGCCGGGTCGTACGCCGGGAACCAGCACGCCAGGACCCGCTCGGTGCGCAGCCCGAAGTGCGCGGCGACCGGTCTGCCGTCCGCGTACAGCACCGAGAGGATGCCCGCGAACGGCTCGGAGCGGGTGTGGTAGAGCTGCTGGACCAGGTGGTTGATCCAGGCGTGCGCGAAGCGGTCACTGCGCCCGGTCCTTCGGTACTGCGCGGACTTCCAGTCCATCAGCGTGCGCAGCACCGCGGGGTCGCGCTCGTCGTGCACATACCGCACGCCGCCGGCGTCCCGGCCGAGCCTGCGCTCCTTGGCGAGCGTGGTCCGGGTGAACTTCGGCGCCTGGGCGCGCAACTGGCGCAGATACGATTCGTAGCCCTGGTCGACATCCATGACCGGGGACGGGAAGGTGCCGGAGGCTCCCGCCTCGAACGGAGCCTGGCCTTCCACCAGGTGGTCGAACTCCCACACGCTGAGCCCGCAGCCCCGCAGCAGTTCCTGGGCGTCCCAGGTGAAGCCGGGGCGGTACACCAGCCCCTGGCAGTCGGAGACGCCGAGACCGACGGCCCGGCCGACGCCGGTGGCGGTTCTCTGGAACGGGAAGAACGCCGCGGGCTCGCCGTCCTCGCGTGCGACCGCGATCCGCACGCCGCGTCTGCAGCGGCCCACCGCGAGCGCGTACTCCGGGGACAGGAACGGATTGGCCAGCTCCGGCGAGCCGTTCAGATGGGCCTTCGACTGCAGGGCCGTCCACACCGCCCGGTCGGCGCCGCTGAGCTCGCCGGGCCGGTACACGCTGATGTCCACGTCAGGAGGTCCGTCTACTCGCCGTACGACCGCGCAGCCGTCGTACCACCACCAGCAGAAGAAGGACGGAACTGAGCGCGGTCACGGCCGCGATCCCGCCGCGGACCGACCATCGGTGCACGGCCAGCATGCCCTGGGCCACCAGCATGTCGACGGTGATCGCGCCGGCGACCGACGCCAGGAGACGGCCGAAAGGATCCAGCCCGCGCAGCGCGGCCGCGATGGCGACCGAGGGCGCCGCGAGCAGGAAGAACAAGGTGAACGGGCCGCGCAGTGGTGAGTCCACGTCGGCGAGCGCGAGGACCGCGCCGACCACCGCGACCACGGTCGCGGCGCCCGCGAGCAGCGGCAACAGGTCCCTCCCCGGCCCCTGCCGCGATCGCTGCGCACTGTCTGATGAAGGTGTCTTGATGCGTATGGTTTGCATTGGCGACTTTGCCCCCTGAAGCGCCGGATGCCGGGCTTCAATGTCGCGCAGCGGGCGGGGGGCCGTCAAGGTGCGGAAGGCGTTCATGGGGGTTCTTGGACGCCTTTAAACCTGTGTTCCCCGGAGGCGCCGACTGCCTCCGGGGAACTCGCGTACGTGTCAGGCGAGGCGGGGCGCTACGGGACGATCTTCAGGAGCTTGTTCGGCGAGCCGGTGCCCGGGCTGGTGACCACGCCCGAGGTGGCGCCGTTCACCAGGGCCGTCGCGACCTGCGCCGGGGTGGCGGAGGTGTGGCCCGCGAGGTAGACGGCGGCCGCGCCCGCGACGTGCGGGGTGGCCATCGACGTACCGGAGATGGTGTTCGTCGCCGTGTCGCTGGTGTTCCAGCCGGCCGTGATCGAGACACCCGGGGCGAAGATGTCCAGAACCGAACCGTAGTTGGACCAGCTCGCCTTGGCGTCGGTGTTGCTCGTGGCGCCGACCGTTATCGCCTCGGTGACCCGGGCCGGCGAGGACGTGGACGCGTTGGCGCCACTGTTGCCCGCCGCGATGGCGTAGGTCACGCCGCTGGAGATGGAGTTCCGGACGGCCGTGTCGAGAGAGGTGGAGGTGCCGCCGCCGAGCGACAGGTTGGCGACGGAGGGACCGCTGTGGTTCGCGGTCACCCAGTCGATGCCCGCGATGACGCCCGCCGTGGTGCCCGAGCCGTTGTTGTCGAGCACGCGGACCGCCACGATCTTCGCCTTCTTGGCGACGCCGTAGGTCGAGCCCGCGATGGTGGTGGCCACATGGGTGCCGTGGCCGTTGCCGTCCTGGGCGGTGGTGTCGCCGTCCACCTCGTCATAGCCGTACGAGGCGCGGCCGCTGATCTGCGCGTGTGTGATGCGGACGCCGGTGTCGATGACGTACGCCGTCACGCCGCTGCCCGCCGTGTCCGGGTAGGTGTACGTGCCGGAGAGCGGGAGCGCCGACTGGTCGATGCGGTCCAGACCCCAAGGGGCGCTGGACTGCGTGGTGTCGGTCAGGTGCACCGTCTGGTTCTGCTCCACGGAGGCCACCGCCGGGTCGGCGGCGAGTCTGCGGGCCTCGGCCGAGGAGAGGTTGGCCGTGTAGCCGTTCAGCGCGGCGCCGAACGTCTTCTTCACCGTGCCGCCGTATTCGTTGACCAGCCCCTTGCCCTTGCTGGACGTGGCCTTGAAGCCGGCTCCCTTCTTGAGCGTGACGATGTAACTGCCCTTGATGGCGGTGGGGGAGCCGGCCGCGAGGACCTTGCCCTCGGCGGGGGCGGCCTGGGCGGGAAGCGCGGTGAAGCCGCCCACCAGGGCGGCGGCCGCCACGGAGGTGATGGCGGCGATCCGGATCTTCTTGCTACGCAGTTGTGCCATTACGAGGGAGTCCTCCTCAAGGCGGCGCGCGCCCGGGTGGGGGCGCGCGCTGTGGGGGGTGCGCACGGGATCGCGAGCACGGCCGGGAGCGTCGCGTTCCGCTCGCGGCTGAGTAAAGGCTCGGCCATCTACGGGTGTAGCTCAAGGGAGTTGGGGCCTTGTCACGGGTCTGTCATGAGCACGCAATCAACGGAGCGATGAACGCCTTGTGTGACTCCCGGTAAGAACCGAAAAGTCTTGGCATGGACACTTCCTGTCAACACGCGTAGCTGCTACGAAAGTTGTGGCAGAGATCCTGCTAAAGGGAGGTTCCATGAGACGTTCCCGAATTACGGCATACGTGACCTCACTCCTCCTCGCCGTCGGCCTCGCCCTCACCGGGGCGGCGACGGCGCAGGCGTCCGGGGCCGCTGTGGGCACCGGCTATGTGGCCCTCGGCGACTCCTACTCCTCCGGCGTCGGCGCGGGCAGCTACCTCAGTGCCAGCGGCGACTGCAAGCGCAGCACCAAGGCATACCCCTACCTGTGGGCAGCCGCCCACTCACCCTCGTCGTTCAACTTCACCGCCTGCTCGGGCGCTCGTACGGGTGATGTCACGGCGAACCAACTGACCCCTCTGAGTTCCTCGACAGGCCTCGTCTCGATCACCATCGGCGGCAACGACGCGGGCTTCTCCGACGTGATGACGACGTGTGTGCTCCAGTCCGAGAGCTCCTGCCTCGCACGGATCGCCACGGCCAAGGCGTACGTCGACTCGACACTCCCCGGCAACCTCGACACCGTCTACTCGGCGATCAGCGCCAAGGCCCCGGCCGCCCATGTGGTCGTCCTGGGCTACCCCCGCTTCTACCAGCTCAACGGCAGCTGTGTAGCGGGCCTTTCGGAGACCGAACGGTCGGCGATCAACAGCGCCGCCGACTACCTGGACAGCGCGATCGCCAAGCGTGCCGCCGCCCACGGCTTCACTTTCGGCGATGTCAGGGGCACCTTCACCGGACATGAGATCTGCTCCGGCGACCCCTGGCTGCACAGCGTGAACTGGCTGAACATCGGAGAGTCGTACCACCCGACCGCGCCTGGTCAGTCGGGCGGCTACCTGCCGGTCTTCGGCATGGTGGCCTGACCGTTCAGGGAGCGGCCTGACCGCTCAAAGAGCGGCTGACCGTCAAAGGAGCGGCTGACCGTTCAAGGAGAAGAAGACACGGAGGCGGAGGCCCCGTCCGTCGGGGTCTCCGTCGCGCATGTGATCGAGAAGGACACGGAGTTGGACGTCGTGCGGACGGGGCCCCGCACCTCCACGCTGATCTCGTTCTGGAAGGCCCCGCTCGAGTCGTACGTCGTCGCCACAACCGTCTTCTGCTGCGTCTTGCCGCCGTTCGCGGGGAACGAGAGGGTCTTCCAGCCGGGGTCGGTCACTTCACCGGTCTTCGTCACCCAGCGGTACTCGACGTCCACCGGCACGCGGCCCACGGTGAACGTCGCCGTGAAGGACGGCGCCTGAGTGCCGGGCGGCGGGCAGGTACCGGAGTAGTCGGTGTGCTGACCCGTCACCGTCACCCGCACGGATTGAGCGGGCGGGGTGGTGGTCGTGTGGCTCGCGCTCGGAGTGCTGGTGGACGAGGTGCCGCCGGTCGCAGCGGTGCTGTTGCTCCCGGTCTTCGAGCTCCCGCCACCAGCAGCGTGGTTGGTGCTGCTACTGCTGCTCGCGGTCCCCTGGCCGCCGTTTCCGCCGTCGCGGTTCAACAGGGCGTACGTCAGTCCGGCGAGGGCCAGCGCGACCACGACCAGACCGGCGATCAGGACGGCGGCGGCGCGACGGTTGCGGTCGGGCTCCTGCCTGGTGGTGGTCGCCGGAAGGGTGTCGGGGGGCGGCCCGAACTGGTGGGGCGAGGGCGGTGGTCCGGGCGGAGGCTGAGTGAACGCCGTGAGCGCCTCCGCGTTGAGCAGGTCGGGGGAGGCCGGGCCCAGCACCCGGGCGGGCAGTGTGCCGCCCGCGGCGACGACGCGCAGCTCGTGCTCGGCCTGTTCGGCGCTCAGGCGCTCGGCCGGGTCCTTGAGCAGCAGTCCCTCGATGACCGGTTCGAGCGGGCCGGCATGGTGAGGGAGCCGCAGCGGCTCGTCGACGATGGCCCGCAGGGTGCTCAGCGGAGTGTTCTGCCGGAAGGGCGAGTTGCCCTCCACCGCCGCGTACAGGAGCACGCCCAGCGACCACAGATCGGACTCGGGCCCAGGTGTGCGGCCCAATGCGCGCTCCGGAGCGAGGAATTCGGGTGAGCCGATGACCTCGCCCGTCATGGTCAGGGCAGAGCTGCCCTCGACCAGCGCGATGCCGAAGTCCGTGAGGACGACACGTCCGTCGTTCGCCATCAGGACGTTGCCCGGCTTCACATCGCGGTGCAGGACCCCCGCCTCGTGCGCGGCACGCAGCGCGGAGAGCACCTCCGCGCCGATGTGCGCGGCGCGTTGCGGCGGCAACGGGCCCTCGGCGTCGAGCAGATCGGACAGAGCGATGCCCCGGACCAGCTCCATCACGATCCAGGGGCGGCCGTCCTCGGTGGCCACGTCGTACACCGTCACCACATTGCGGTTCGAGATACGGGCGGCGGCCCAGGCCTCCCTCTCCAGGCGGGCGTACATCCGCTCCACCTCGTGCGCCGGAAGCCCGGCCGGGGCGCGGACCTCCTTCACGGCGACCTCGCGCTGCAGCACTTCGTCGCGGGCGCGCCACACCGTCCCCATGCCTCCCTCACCCAGCGGCGACAGCAGGCGGTAGCGTCCCGCGATCACACGTTCACTGCCCGGATCTTCGGACACGTGCGTCCCCCATTCGCATCCGCGCGATTTCTCCCCAAAAGTAGCTCAACCGAGTACGGATGCCGCCCCCCTGAACACCAATCCAGCCCCAAGGGCTACGACGACGAACGCCGATCCCAGGGGCGCGGCCCCGCGGATCAGGGCCGCGGTTCGTCCCCCGGCCCACCGGGGGCGCCTGGCCAGCGCCCGGTTCATCCCGCCGCCCAGCTTGACGACGGCGAACCCGGCCGCCGTGAGCGTCAGGGCCAGCCCGGCGCCGTACGCGAGCACGAGCAGAAAACCGAACCACGCCTGTCCCAGCGCCGCCGCCCCGACGAGTACGACCACGGCGGAGGGACTCGGCACGAGCCCTCCGGCGAAGCCGAGCAGGATCGTGCCGCGAAGGGTGGGAGCGACGGTGTGGGTGTGGGTGAAGCCGCCGTGGGTGTGTTCGAGGGCGGGGGTGTGTTCATGGCCGGGGTCATGGGTGGGGGGTGCGGCGTGAGCGCTGTGATTTACGGGTGCGGGTGCGGGTGCGGGTGCGGGTGCGGGTGCGGGTGCGGGTGCGGTGACGGTGGCGGTGGCGTGTGCGGTGGCGTGTGCGAGCACTAGGAGGCGTTCGGGCTGTTCCGCGGGCTCGTGCGGGTGGTCGGCGGGCTCGTGGCTGTGCGTGTGTCCGTGGTCGTGTGTGTGTCCGTGGCCGTGTCCATGGTCGTGGTCGTGCCCGTGTCCATGGCCGTGGGGGTGCCTGTGGTCGTGGTCGTGGGGGTGCCCGTGGTCGTGGTCGTGTCCATGGCCGTGGGGGTGACCGTCTTCGTGGGTGTGTCCGAGTTCGTGGGTGTGCCCCCGTCCGCGGTTCCGCCATGCCCGTCGTACGAGGGTGGCGCCCGCCGTCGTCACCAGGGCGCCGCTCGCCACGCCCAGCCAGGCGATCACCGAAGGGGCCGCGGCCGAACCGGCCGTGACCAGGAGGCCCAGGGCCACCACGCCCAGGGTGTGAGTGACCGTCACCGACGCGGCCAGCGGAAGCACGTCGCGCAGGCCTGCCCGGCCGCCGCGGGCCGCCGCCGTCGCGGCCATCAGCGTCTTGCCGTGGCCCGGCGCGAGCGCGTGCATCGCACCGAGGGCGACGGCGATGAGCAGGGCCAGCGCGGCGAAACCAACGGTGAGGTCATGGCGAGCCACCAGGTTGTTCAGGGCCTCGGTCCAGCGATCGGCGCCGCGCGGCAGCACGGAGGCGGCCGGCGCGTTCCGCTGTTCCTCGGCGAGGGCGGGGCCGCCGGGGCGGATCCGCAGGGACGCGGTGGCGGTGTCGGCCGGCGAGGAGAGCAGCGCCTTGGGGTACTCGGTCAGCTCCGTCGACACCGACTTCTTCGGTACGTCCGACGCGGTGAGCGTCATCCGGTCGCCGCGCGCGGTGATCTCCCGCCAGCCGGGTCCCCGGTCCGCGCCCGCACTGTGGAAGCCCACGGCGACGGACTCGCCCTCGGGCAGCGGCGCCGTCAGCCGGCACTCCACGCGCAGGGTGTTCAGCCCCGCCTGCCCGGGCCGCACGCGCGCGTGGCTCGCGCCGACGGTGAGCGGCACCTCCCGCCCGCCGACGGTGACCTCGCTGCCGCGCGCGGCAAACGCGCACCGAGCCTCGGCCCAGTCCGTCATCCCGAGCTTCTTGATCTCCGGCCGGGCCTGGGTGGCGGGGATCTCCGCGAGGTCCTCGACATGGTCGACCCGCAACTGCCCGGGAGCGGCGACGAGTCCGTCGTACCGGTTGACGGTGAAGTTCCCGAGCGGATGCGCGCTCGCGGCGTGGGCGGGGACCAGGACAAGGGCGCAGGCGGCGGTGAGGACAGCCGCGCAGGCTCCGAAGAGACGACGCGTTCCGACCTGGCATCCACCAGCGCTACGGGTCACTTGGTGGCCTCCAGAACCTCGCGGGCCTCGCGGGCGCCCAGCGGTGAGAAGCCCGGGTTGAGGTCCAGGGCCGACTTCAGCGAGGCGCGGGCCCGCTTGTCGTGGCCGGTGGCGTGCTCGATCATGCCGCGGTGGTAGAGGAAGGACGCGTTGCGGTAGCCGGTGGCCGTGGCCCGCCGGGCATACGGCAGCGCTTTTGCGTCGGAGCCGCCGACGTGCAGGGCCCAGGCGAGCGCGTCCGCCGTGTGCACGGTGTGGCGGCGGGCCCACTCGGCGCGGGCCGCCTTCAGTGCCGCCGCGTGGTCGCCGTGGTCGGCGGCGGCCAGAGCCGTGTCGAGGTCGGCGTGTACGCCGTTGGCGCGGGCCAGCGCGATCCAGGCGTTCACCAGGGAGTACTGGTCGCGGGCCTTTGACAGGTCGCCCGCCTTGCCGCGCGCCTCGTACAACTCGCCCAGCTCCACCAGCGGTTGGGGCAGCGGATAGCGGTTCACCACCTGCTCCATACCGCGGATCGCCGCGGCGCGGTCGCCCTGTGCCGCCTGGGCGCGGGCGCGGCCTTCGAGTGCGGGGAGGTAGGTGTCGTCGGCGGCCAGCGCTCGCGCGTAATACTTCAAGGAAGTGTCGTACTCGCCCTGGTTCCAGGCCAGTTGGCCGAGCGCGCTCGCCACGTACGCGACGTCGCCACGGGCCGTCGCCGTGCCGAGCGCCTGCTGAAGCACCCGGCGGGCGGTCTTCACATCGCCGCGCAGCTCGCGCACATAGGCGTACCGGGTGAATACGGGTATGCCCGGGCGACGCGAGTCCGCCACGTCGGCGGCTTTCGACGCGTCGTCGTAGCGCCCGAGTTCGACGAGCGCGTCGATCCGGGAGGAGAGGGCGCGCTCGCTGTACGGGTTCTGCTTCAGCACCTTGTCCGCGTACTTCAGGGCGCCGGTGAAGTCGTGCCGCGCCGCGGCGAGGGCGGCGCGTCCGGCGAGCGCGGACTCGTTGTCGGGCCGCAGACCGAGGGACCGGTCGAGCGCCTGCTCGGCCTGCGGATAGCGGGAGGGATCGCCCTTCGTACGGGCTTGCTCCACATAGGCGAGCCCGAGGGTCGCCCAGCCGTCGAAGTCCTTCGGCTGGGCCCGCAGATGGGCCTGTAGCGAGGCGATGCTCGTGTCGAGGTCCCCACTGGCGAGCAACTGCGGCGACAGACCGCCGGGCGTGGACGCCACGGTGGAGGTTCCGCCGTCCCTGACGGCCCCGAGCACCACCGCTCCCGCGGTGATCGCTACCGCCAACGAGGCGGCGCAGGCAGCGAGTTGGGCCGCACGCCAGCGACGCTGCGCCACCGACACCCGCCGGACGGCGGCGACCCGCTCGTCCTCGTGCGCTTCGGCGGCGTCTGCGGTGCCTGTCCCGGGCGTGGCCTCCCGGGCGTCTGCGGTGCTTGCCCCGGGTGTGGCCTCCCGGGCGTCTGCGGTGCTTGCCCCGGGTGTGGCCTCCCGGGCGTCTGCGGTGCTTGCCCCGGGCGTGGCCTGCCCGGCGTCCGCGGTGCCTGTTCCGGGCGTGGCCTGCCCGGCGTCCACGGTGGCCGCCCCCGGCGTGGCTTCCCCGGCGTCCACGGCGCTTACCCCGGGCCTGGGCTCCAAAGCGTCCAAGCCGCCTGCCTCGGCCGTGGCCTCCTCGGTCTCCGGTGGCGCGCTCTCGTTCCTACGCGGGGACATGCCCTCTCCTCAAAGTCCTTGGCCCGAACGGTCGTGGCGGTGGTGCGGGGCGGCGCGGCCCGCGCCGTGGGGGATGGGTGGATGCGGGCCGCGCCAGTCGGTGAGCCGGGTCAGTAGGCCCGGTTGTGCATCCGGCGGCGCCACCACATGAGGCCGGTGGCGATCAGCAGGAAGCCGGCCGCGCCCGCCGCCGCGGAGCCCGCGATCAGCACGGTGTCGGTGCCGTTGCCGGAGGAACCGGCGGGCTTCAGCGCGTCGCCCAGCTGGTTGCGCACGTCGGTCCCGCTGGTCGTGCCCTTGGCGAGCGCCCCGCGCGAACCCGACGTCGGCTCGGCCACGTACGGGAAGTAGTTCTCGAACTTCTTGTCGTTCTTGTCGACCGCGTCGCCCAAGTCGTTCTTGGAGCCGACCAGTTCGCCCTCGACGACCTGCAGCGCCTCGTCGATCACGTCATCGGTGAGCCGGCGCCCGTTCGGGAAGCCCGCGTTGTCGCCGTCGAGCACACCGAGCCTCTTGGGATACTTGGTGGGCTTGATCGAGGTGTTGAGCCGCAGTTCCTCCGCCGGGCGCACATGGGGCGGCTGGTTGAGGCCCTTCACACCCTTCAGGAAGACGTCGACCAGGTCGTTGCGGGGCTCGGCCGGTGCCTTGATCTTGTAGATCGCCTCGATGAGCTTCGGCAGCTCGGGGTTGGTCACGTTCTTCAGGAACTGGGCGTCGTTCCACGGCGCGGACGCGTTGAACTTGTCCTTGTCCTTCTGCGGGTTGACGACCTCGTTGACCAGCGGGTTGCCGAGCCGGGAGACCTGCGTCCAGTCGCCGTGCGCGTCCTTGCGCTGGGTGGTGGACCAGATGCCCACGATCGGCTGTCCGGCCGACTCGCGGATCATGTCGTTGGGCACCTGCAGGGCTATGGAGTTGACGTTGTAGCCCTTGAGGGTGTCCCGCCCGACCTCGGTCAGGTTTCCGCCGTAGAGCAGGTCGAAGACGCGCAGGTCCAGGAAGAACGGATCGTCCGCCTGCCCCGCGAAGGTCGTCGATCCGCTCGCGAGCTTGTACACGGCCTGGTCGCGCAGCTTGCCGTAGTCCGGCATCGACGCCTTGCCGACGTTCGACGGCGCCACCGGAACGTCGTCGGCGACCTTGGTCCGCGACACCAGCTTCTGGTTGTGCAGCCGCAGCAGATCGATGTCGTACGTCTGCGTGATGTTCAGGTCCGGATCGGCGAGGCTGGTGACCGGCCCGGTGTTGTAGAGGAACGTGTCGCCGTTCTTGCGGTGCGTCTTGAAGGTGTAGCGGTAGACCAACTCGCCTTGCGCGTCCCCGTTGTTGTCGATGTGGATGTCGTACTGGGCGTCGTCGGCGAACGTATAGAAGTTCGGTCCGCCGGCCGGTTCCTCGAAGGGGATCCAGTTCGCCACGATCGTCGTCGTGTCCGGCTTGTCCGGGCTTACGAAGGCGTACACGTCGGTGTTGTCGTACTGGGGGGTCCCCGAGATCAGCGGGGCCTCCCGGTGACTGGAGGCGGAGGCCACCCCCGGTTCCAGCGCGGTCACACCGGCGGCTGCGAGCCCCCCGGCGGCCAGCGCACCGCAGACGAGGGTCGCGAGGCTCCTGCGTCCCGCGCCACTCCTGAAGAAAGGTGTCATGCCGTCCGTCCTCATGTCCCAACTTGCCTGACGCACGCCATTCGGAGCGCTCGCCGGGGTGGATTGGTCGAATCCCACACGTCTTTACGGCGGCCCGCTCGGCTTGTTTCATCGACGAGCGCGTTTGTTCGGCGGCGGACCCGCGTTTTCGGATCGGTGATCCGTAACCCCATCCGTGGACACGCTCGCTGCGAACACGTGGGTGAAAGGACGGGCCGTGCGCGGTCGGAGAGGGGGACGGGTGGAGGCGGACGAACTTCTGGTGCTCGTGGCCGGAGGCGACCAGAAGGCATTCGAGGAGCTGTACGGACTGGTGTCCGGGCCGGTGTTCGGACTGGTGCGCCGGGTGGTCCGGGACCCCGCCCAGACGGAGGAGGTGGCCCAGGAGGTGCTGCTCGAACTCTGGCGCTCCGCCGCGCGGTTCGACCCCGGACGCGGCAGCGCCCTGTCCTGGATCCTCACCCTGGCGCACCGCCGCGCCGTCGACCGGGTCCGCAGCGCCCGTGCGGCCACCGAGCGCGAGCAGCGCGAGGGAAGGCGCGCGCACCACCCCGCCTTCGACCAGGTCGCCGAGGAGGTCGAGGCCGGACTCGAACGGGAGTGGGTGCGCCGCTGCCTGGACCGGCTCACCGCCCTGCAACGCCAGTCCGTCACCCTCGCCTACTACGACGGCTACACCTACCGTGAAGTCGCCGAACGGCTCTCCCTGCCCCTCGGCACCGTCAAGACCCGTATGCGCGACGGCCTCACCCGCCTGCGCAACTGCCTGGGAGGTGCCGCATGAGCGCCCTGTACCAGCCGGACGGCGCTCAGGGCCCCCGGGACGGCTTCCCCCGGGGAGGTGCCGCATGAGCGTGCTCGACCGCCTGCTGCGCCGCGATCTGCACTCCCTCGCCGCCCCCTACGCCCTCGACGCCCTCGAACCCGAGGAGCGCCGCCGCTTCGAGCACCACCTGCGGCGGTGTGCGCGCTGCGCCACCGAGGTGCGGGCGCTGACCGAGGACGCCGTGCGGCTCGCCTGGTCGACCGCGGCACCGGCGCCGGCCGCGCTGCGCGACCGGGTGCTGACCGCCGTACGCACGACACCGCAGGAACCGTCGGCTCAGCGGCTTCCCCGCGCCCACGTGGGCGGGCGGGGAGACCGGCAGCCCTCACGCGCGCGTGCCCCCCGCTTCCGCCCCCTCCTCGCGCCGCTCGCCACCACCACGGCCGCCGCGGCCCTGGTCGTCGCCTCCCTGTTCGCCGTACAGGCGAACCGGGCCCAGGACACGCTCGACCAGGAGCGCGCCCAGGCACGTGAGATCGCCCACGTTCTCGCGGCGCCCGACGCGCGCGCGACCAGTGAGCGGGACGCGCGAGGGCGCGGAATCGGAGTGGTCGCCTCCGCATCGGAGCGGCGCGCCGTCGTGACAGTGAGCGGGCTCGGCACCCCCTCCGGAGGGCGGGTGCATCAGCTGTGGCTCATGGGCCCCAAGGAGAATCCGCGTTCCCTCGGGCTCTTCGACGGCGACACGCCCTTGGTCGCCGACGAACTGAATACGAATGCGACGTCACTCGCTGTGACGGTCGAGCCTCACGGTGGCTCAGCACAGCCCACTACCACGCCTGTTGTCCAACTCGCCCTGGAATCGGTTGGATTCGGAGAGTAATCGTCAACACCCTTACAGAGAAGGTGAATCCTGCGCCCGCGATACACGAGTGCCACGAGGGAGCGATAGGGTTAGCCTGCCCGGGCCGGGTGGACTCGTACGGGTGGGGAGTGACATGGAACAGATAACAGTGCGCAGCAGGGCACGCGTCCCTGCGATCACCTGCGGGAGCAGTGCGACCAGTTCGCGCCTCGACCGCCATCTCGCGGTGCTGGGCGGCCCTGCCATCCCGCAGCGTGAGACGGCCGAGGCGACGTCGTTGATGCGTGAGCTCACCGCGCGTGACACCGCGCACGACAGCAGCGGCAGGGGCGCGCGGGTGAGGCGAGTCTCGCTCTTCGCACCGCTGAAGCGGCTGCGCCGTTCGCTGTTCGGTGGCCGCTGAGCAGCCATCGGCACTGGCGTTCCTCGACCCGCGTCCCGGCGGCCCCACCGACCCGGCGCAGCGCTGCACTTCCGCGTCCGTCATCCCCACGGCAGGCAGCGGCGCCCGGCGGAGCCACCTACCGGGCGCGGGTCACCCCACCTCGCCGCACCTCCGTCACGTCCGCGTCCGCCATCCCCACGGCAGGCAGCGGCTCCCGGCGGCGCGAGCCTCGCTCAGCGGATCATCCCGGCCCGCCGTAAGTCGGCGGCATCCGCGTCCGTCATCGCTACCGCACGCTGCGGCGCCCGGCGGCGCGCACCCGGCTCAGTGGATCATCCCGGACCGCCGCAAGTCGGCGACCTCCGCGTCCGTCGTCTCCGCCCCGAGGACAGCGGCACCTGGCGGCGCACCACGCTGGGGCGCGGCGCACCCCGCTCGGCGGATCGCCTCGTCCCGCGGCGGCTTCGCGACCTCCGAGTTCGTCAGCCCCGCCGCAGGTAGCCGCGCCCGGCGGGTGACCCGGTCAGCGGACCACCCCGTCCCGCCGCAACGTCGCGACCTCCGCGTCCGTCATCCCCAGCGTCCGCAACACCGCCACGGTGTGTTCCCCGAGCCGGGGGACGGCCCCCATGCGTGCCTCCTCCCCGCCCGGCAGGGTGATCGGCGGCAGCAGTGCCCGTAGCGGGCCCACTGGTGACGCCACGTCCCGCCACCGGTCCCTGGCCGCCAGCTGCGGATGCTCCGCCACCTCTCGTACGTCCCTCAGGCGTGCGCACGCGATGCCCGCGCCCTCCAGCCGGGCCACGGCCTCGTCGGCGCCGAGCACACCCAGCGCCTTCGCCACCAGCACATCCGTACGGTCCCGGTTCTCGACCCGCGCCGCGTTCGTCGCGTACGCAGGGTCCTCAGCCAACTCGGGCCGCCCCAGCACCCGTTGGGCCAGACGCCGCCACTCCCGGTCGTTCTGCACAGACAACAGCACCCGCCCGCCGTCCGCCGTCGGATAGGCGTCGTACGGGGCGATGACGGCGTGCGCTAGACCCGTGCGCGCCGGGGGTGTTCCCCCATGCATCACATGGTGCAGCGGATGCCCCATCCACTCCGCGAGCGCCTCCAGCATCGACACCTCCACCGGGCCCCCGAGCCCGGTGGTGCCACGCCGCACCAGCGCCGCGAGCACCCCCGAGAACGCGTACATGGCCGCCGCGATGTCCGCCGCCGGAATCCCCGCCTTCACCGGCTGCTCCGGCGTCCCCGTCACCGACACCAGCCCCGCCTCGCACTGCACCAGCATGTCGTAGGCGCGTTTGCCGGCGTACGGCCCCGACGCCCCGTACCCCGAGATGTCCACGGCGATCAGCCGGGGGTGCCTCGCGCACAGGGCCACCGCGTCCAGGCCCAGCCGCGCCGCCGCCCCCTGCGCGAGGTTCTGCACGAACACGTCCGCGTCCGCGACGAGACGGCGTACGACATCGAGTCCGCGCGGGTCCTTGAGGTCGAGGGCGACGGACTCCTTGCCCCGGTTGCACCACACGAAGTGCGAGGCGAGACCGGCGGCCGCGGTGTCGTAGCCACGGGCGAAGTCCCCGCCGTCGATCCGCTCGATCTTGATGACGCGGGCGCCGAGATCGGCCAGCTGGCGGGTGGCGAAGGGCGCGGCGACGGCCTGTTCGACGGCGACGACGGTGATGCCCTCCAGGGGCAGAGGCTGGAGCTGAGGGTGTGACCGCATGCGGGGGATCATGTCCTGTGTGAAACACCTTTGTCATGCCCGGATGCCGCCCGGGGCCCGCTCACCCCTCGCCGGTCGCGTACCGGTGGACGGCGAGCGGCAGGAACACCGCGATCAGCACGAGGCACCAGGCCAGCGACCCGGCGAGTGGATGCGCCACCGGCCAGGCGGCCCCCTCGGGCACCGCAGCGTTCCCGAACAGATCCCGCAGCGCCGTCGTCACCGCGCTGATGGGATTCCACTCCGCCACCGTCCGCAGCCAGCCCGGTAGATGATCCGTCGGGATGTACGCGTTCGACAGCAGCGGCAGCATGAAGGTCGCGCTGCCCAGCTGACCGGCGGCCTCCTCGCTCCGCGAGGCGAGCCCCAGCAGGATCCCGATCCATGTCGTCGCGAACCGGAAGAGCAGCAACAGCCCCAGGGCGCCCGCCGCTTCGAGCGCGGACCCCTCGATACGCCAGCCCACCGCGAGCCCGACCAGCAGCAGCGGCACCGTCCCGGCGGCCGTCACCACCAGGTCCGCGACCGCCTGGCCCAGCGGCACCGCCGCCCGGCTCATCGGCAGGGTGCGGAAGCGATCCGTCACGCCCCGGTGCGAGTCCTGGGCGGCCTGGAACATCCCGGTCATGATCCCGTTGGCGGCGGTCGCCACCAGCAGGCCGGGCACCAGAAAGGACCGGTATTCCCCGCCCGGCATGGCGAGGGCGCTGCCGAAGACATAGCCGAAGAACAGCAGCATGGTGAGGGGCATGGTCTGGGTGAGGATCAGCAGCCCCGGATTGTTGCGAATCCGCCGCAGCTGGCGGCCGAGCATCACGGTGCCGTCGTACGCCAACGTGCTCATGCCGCGAACTCCTCGCTGTCGGCAGGGTCTCCGGTCAGCCGGAGGAAGACGTCGTCGAGGGTCGGCGGACGCAGGCTCGCGTCGAGCAACGGCACGCCCGCGGCGTCGAGTTCACGGACCAGGCGGGGCAGCGTCAGCGTCGGATCGGTGGTGACGGCGCCCACCGCGCTCCGCTCGTCGTCGAACGAGGGGCGGCTGCCGGTCAGTCGGTCCAGAACGGCAGCCGCCTTGCCCCGCGCCTCCGGATGGGCGACGACGACTTCCGCGTACGAGCCGATGAGGGCCTTGAGCTGGGCGGGTGAGCCGGTGTGGGCGACCCTGCCCCGGTCCATGAGCGCGATGTCGTCGGCGAGTTGGTCGGCCTCGTCGAGATACTGCGTGGTCAGCAGGACGGTGGTGCCGTCGTCCTTCAGCTCGCGCACCGCTGCCCAGATCTGGTTGCGGCTCGCGGGGTCGAGCCCGGCGGTGGGCTCGTCCAGGAAGAGCACGGCGGGGCGGCGGATGAGGCTCGCCGCCAGGTCGAGACGGCGCCGCATACCGCCCGAGTAGGTCGCGGCGGGCCGGTCGGCGGCCTCCGTCAGCCCGAAACGGTCGAGCAGTTCGGCGGCGCGCGCCCCGGCGCCCCGTATCCGGTGCAGCTTCGCGAACAGCCGCAGGTTCTGCCCCCCGGTGAGGTCGCCGTCGACCGAGGCGTACTGCCCGGTGACCGCGATACTCCGGCGGACGGCCGCGGCCTCCCTCAGGAGATCGTGCCCGGCGACGCGCGCGGACCCCGCGTCGGGCCGCAGCAGCGTGGTGAGCAGCCGTACGGCCGTGGTCTTGCCGGCGCCGTTCGGACCGAGCAATCCGCAGACCGTGCCCTGTGCCACGGCCAGGTCGAGTCCGCGCAGCGCGTGGACCTCCACCCGTGAACCTCGGGAGCTTGGTGAACCTCGGGAACCCCGGAAACCGAAGCGTTTCTCCAGACCCTCACTAAGTACAGCGTACGTAGTAGCCATAGGGCGACCATAGCGCACTACGTACGCCGTACGTAACTAGGATGGTCACGAGGTGATCGACCAATGGCAGGGCGCAACGCCGTACCCGAAGTGATCTGGGCCCGTCCCGAGCGCGCGGGCCGTGGTCCGCGGCCGGCGTACAGCCGCGCGGACATCGCGACCGCCGCCGTGCGGATCGCCGACGCGGAGGGGCTCGACGGGGTCTCGATGCGGCACGTGGCCGCCGAGCTGGGCTGCGGCACGATGTCGCTCTACAACTACGTGCCGCGCAAGGAGGACCTGTACGAGCTGATGGTCGACGCCATCAGCGGCGAGCACGACATTCGGGCACCCTCCGGCGACTGGCGCGCCGACCTGCTCCACCTCGCCCACCAGACCCGCGCCCTCATGCACCGCCACCCCTGGCTGCCGCGCCTGATGTCCCCGGTGTACGGCTTCAGCCCCAACGCCCTGCGCTACCTGGAGCACTGTCTCGCCTGCCTCGACCCGCTCGACGCGCCGTACGGCACCAAGTTGGAGCTCATCGCGATGCTCAACGGCGTCGTGACGACGTACGTCGGCAACGAACTGGCCACCGCCGAACGCACCCGGTCCCTGCCCTGGTCCGCGGAGCAGGAGAACGCGATCCGGATCGCCTATCTGGGCGGCCAGGTGGCGAGTGGCGCCTATCCGCGGATGGCGGCGGCCTTCATGGAGGACGCCGGGCCGATCGACCTGGAGGCGGTGTTCGAGCGGGCGCTGGGCCGAGTCCTCGACGCGTTCGAGCCCCGGGGCTAGAGGAGCGCGAACTGGCCTTCCGGGCCCTCTTCGTGGTGGTCCAGAACGGAGGCGGGCCGACGCGCCGCCTCCGGTACCGGAAGTACCCCCGCCTTGCGCAGCTCGGCCTGAGTGATCGGTGATTCGATCGTCAACTCGCCGCGTCGAGGCCTAAGTTCCGCGAGCAGTGCCAGCACCGTGACGAGTTCCAGGAGCTCGGACGTCCAGGCCTGCGGCCAGCGGGCGGGCCGGATCGACTCCAGGGTGCCCGGCTGGGCAGGCTCGGTCCTCGCCGCGAACCACTGCTCCAGTACGCGCACTCCGCCCACCTCGAAGTCCCAGGCCGCGGGAGGTACGGGCGAGATCCTGCCCTCGTCGAGGTACAGGGACTCCTCGGCACGGTCGTAGTGCAGCTCCAGGGGGCGCGCGGGCAGCGGGGCACGGACGTAGGGGCGGCGTCCGCCGGGCAGTTTGGGCCGCTCGCCGTCGCGGCGCATCAGCCACAGCGTTTGGCGGCCCAACTCGACCCCGCGCTCCCATACTTCGGTGTCGGCGGTGAGCGGGACGGCGCATCCGTTCCGGCTGTGGCGCGCCACAGCCACCGTCCACGCGAGGACGTCGAGCGGGTCGGGGGAGTGGTCCAGGCGGGTGCTCAGATGGTCCAACAGGCCGGGCACCAGGTTCGGTTCGAGGCCGCCGGGGCGCCGGAAGAGGGGGCGCAGGCGGCCTCCCCGACCGGCGGTCAGGGGCAGGACGGAGGCGGCCAGCAGCACCGGCCCGGACGAGTCCGGCACCGCCGTCTGCTCGACCACGAACGCCTGCCGCTCGTCGGCCACCCGCCACAACTCGGGCCGCGCCGCGTCGATCAGCCGGTGGTCGGGAATCAGCCACTGCTCGTCGAAGGGGGCACGCAGCACCCGTACCGGCTCCGGGCAGGGCCCCGACTCGCGCGCCAGCCGGCCCGTCCCGCTCGACTGACCCGGCAGTTGGGCGACCGCCGAGTGCGTGGTGCGCGAGCGCGTCGGGCCCAGCAGCACCTCGCGGTCCGCCCCTTCGGCCTTCATGAGGGCGTCCCACCGGGCCTTGAGGGACGCCGCGTCGGGCGCCGTCGGCCACCCCCGGCCCAGCCTCGGCGGTGCGACGGACCACGGCATGAGGTCCGCGAGCAGCGGAGCGTCGTCGTGCGTCACGCCCGGCATCGTACGACGCGGGCGGTGGGCGCCGTCCTCGTACGGCATCGTCAGTGGGCGTCGAGGGTGACCGTGAAGGAGAAGCGGTCACCGCGGTAGCGGATACTGGCCACGTCCAGGGCGCGGCCGTCCTCGCCGTGGACGATGCCCGTGTAGTGCAGGATCGGGCTGAGCAGCGGGACTTGGAGCAGCCGTGCCGTCTCCGGGTCCGCGAGCCGCGCCTCCACCGTGTCGGTGATCCGGCTGATGCGGACACCCACCACGTCCCGCAGCACCTTGGTCATGGGCCAGCGCACCAGGTCCTCCGGGTCGATCAGCGCCGCGAGTTCGGGACGGACGTAGTTGCGCGCGTGGTTCGTGGGCTCACCGGTCTTCTCGTCACTGCGCAGCCGGTGGTACGCCGCCACCTCGGGCACGTCCGGGAAGTACTCGGCGAGTTCGGCGGAGACGGGCACCCTGCCGTGCTCCAGCAGTTCGGTCGTCATGCCCGACTGCTGCGCGACGATCGCGTCCACCGAGCCGAGCAGCCGCACGGGCGCACCCCGCTGGGCGCTCGGCTCGATGAAGGTGCCACGCCGGCGATGGCGGGTGATGAGACCCTCGTCCTCCAGCTCCTTGAGCGCCTGCCGCATGGTCAGCACGCTCACTCCGTAGTGGCCCGCCAGCTGCTCCTCCGTGGGCAGGCGCAGCGGGTCCTGCGGCGAGCGGCCGAGTATCGAGGCGCGCAGGGACTGCGACACCTGATACCAGAGCGGCAGCTTGCGGTTCAGGACGATCGAGTCCGGGGCGAAGGAGGTCACGAGGGTATCCGTACCGGTCGCGGGCGTGGAAGGCAACGGGTGGTGAATCTCAGTCGGCCGGGCGGAAGTGCCGCTGGAGGCCCTGCCACACGTCGTCGTACGCCCGCTGCAGATGCTCCGCCCGGGCCGCCTGGGCCGTCGCGGTCACCGGCCAGCGCGTCTCGAACATGAAGGCGAGCCCGTCGTCGACCTTCTGCGGCCGCAGTTCGGCGGCGCCGGCCCGGTCGAAGGTCTCCCGGTCGGGACCGTGCGCCGACATCATGTTGTGCAGCGAGCCGCCGCCGGGAACGAAGCCCTCCGCCTTCGCGTCGTAGGCGCCCTCGATGAGCCCCATGTACTCGCTCATCACATTCCGGTGGAAGTAGGGCGGCCGGAAGGTGTCCTCGCCCACCAGCCAGCGCGGCGCGAAAACCACGAAATCGACACCGGCGAGTCCCGGAGTGTCCGACGGGGAGGTCAGCACCGTGAAGATCGACGGGTCCGGGTGGTCGTAGCTGATCGTGCCGATGACATTGAAACGGCGCAGGTCATAGACATACGGCAGATGGTTGCCGTGCCAGGCGACCACGTCCAGCGGCGAGTGGTCGTACGTCGCCGTCCAGAGGTTGCCGCAGAACTTGTTCACCACCTCGACCGGGCCCTCGACGTCCTCGTACGCGGCGACGGGCGCGAGGAAGTCGCGGGCGTTGGCCAGACCGTTCGCGCCGATCGGGCCGAGATCGGGCAGCCGGAAGGCCGCACCGTAGTTCTCGCACACATAACCGCGCGCCGACTCATCGAGCAGCTCCACACGGAAGCGGACGCCACGGGGGACCAGCGCGACATGGCCGGGCTCCACATGCAACAGACCGAACTCGGTGCGCAGCAGCAGTCCGCCGCGCTCCGGCACGATCAGCAGTTCACCGTCGGCATCGCTGAACACCCGCTTCATCGAGGAGTTGGCGTGATACAGATGCACCGCCATGCCGGCCCGCTGGGTCGCGTCGCCGTTGCCGCCGAGGGTCCACAGGCCCGCGAGGAAGTCCGTCCCCTCGGGGGGCTCGGGCAGCGGGTTCCAGCGCAGCCGGTTGGGGTCGGGTTCCGTCTCCGTGAAGGGGCCTGTGCGCAGCGCGCCGTTGGCCGTGCGGATGAAGGCGGGATGCGCGGCCGACGGGCGGATGCGGTACAGCCACGAGCGCCGGTTGTGCGCCCTCGGCTCGGTGAACGCCGTACCGCTCAGCTGCTCCGCGTACAGCCCGAGCGGTGCCCGCTGCGGTGAGTTGCGGCCGTGCGGCAGGGCCCCCGGGACCGCCTCCGAGCTGTGTTCGTTGCCGAATCCGGAGAGGTAGGTCAGCCCCTCGGCCGTCTTCCTCGCGTCCCCGCTCATGATCGCTCCCTCGCGCCTGATTCCTATGCATCACCGTAGGATTCAGCTTTTCCGCGCGCAAGGGGGCGACAGCGGGCACCGCAAGAGATCGGCCACGATTCGACGTACGGATTCGGTCCGACCGGTGGGGACCGGCCTGTGGGCGTACTACTCAGGGGTGGCCGCCGCACCCCAGAACCCGACTACAGGGGGATTCGACGGTCAGAGCCGTGTTCTACGCTCCCCGGCATGCGGTGGACGCGTGGACTGCTCGCCGCGCTCGCGGTGTGCGCCCTGCTCGGCGGATCCGCGGGCTGCGGCACGGGTGATGCGCACGAGCGGAGGGACGGAGCGTCGGCCTCGCCCGTGGGCAAGCTGCTGGAGGAGACGGACGAGGAAGGACGGCTCTACCGTGAGGTGGACAAGAAGGGTGCGCCGGAGGTCGGAATCGAGGTCCAGCCCGACTCCGACGACAGCTGGGACGTGACGCTGACCGTCCACAACTTCCGCTTCTCGGCCACCGGTACGCGCTCCGTGCCCGTGGCCGGACGCGGCATCGCCCACCTTTCCGTGGACGGCCGGACCATCGTGCGGCTGCGCTCGGACCAGTACCACCTCGACGGCGGCCTCGTCCCGCGCGGCACCCATCACGTCACCGCGCGCCTGTACGCGGACGACGGCACCGTGTGGGCCGTCCACGGCAAGCCCGTCGAGAGCACGGCCGACATCACGGCGTCGGAGGCGGGTCCGACGCCGACAGCGGCGGCGACCACGACACCGACCGCGACAGCGACGGACACGGTGAGTGGAAGCGGCGGCGGGGCCCGTACTGATCCGGGAGGTTCACCGGATCCCGGCGGAAAGGCATCATGAAGCCTGTGCCCCATGCGACCTCGCTGCGCAGAGCGCCCGTACAACGGCGCAGTGCCGAACGACTGACCAGAATCCTCGACGCCTGCGCCGACCTCCTCGACGAGGTCGGCTACGACGACCTGTCCACCCGGGCCGTGGCCCAGCGCGCCGGCGTGCCCATCGGCTCCGTCTACCGCTTCTTCGGCAACAAGCGCGCGATGGCCGACGCGCTGGCCCAGCGCAACCTGGAGCGCTACACCGAGCGCGTCACCGAGCGCCTCCAGGAGACGGAGGGCGGTGGCTGGCGCGCGGCCATGGACGCCGTGCTCGACGAGTACCTCGCGATGAAGCGCACCGCGCCCGGCTTCTCCCTCGTCGACTTCGGCAACCAGATACCGGTCGGCTCCCGCTATGCCGAGCCCAACACCCGGGTCGCCGACCGCCTCACCGCACTGCTCTCCGGCTACCTCGACCGCACACCGGACGAGGATCTCCGGCGTACCTTCCTGGTCGCGGTGGAGGCGGCCGACACCCTGGTCCACCTCGCCTTCCGGGTCGCCCCGGAGGGAGACGGGCGGATCATCGAGGAGACGCGCCAGTTGCTGCGCGCCTATCTCGCCAGGGTGCTCGACTGAACGGCCCACGAGGTGCTCGGGGGTAGCGCCGGCCGCACGCTTCGCGAATTTCTGACCTGACCCCCGGCAGACGCTCCCCTCCATCCGTACCGGTCGGTATGCTCGGCTCAATTCGTGTGCCACCGCCGTCACCGCCCTCCGGGAGGACCCGTGCCCACCCCCGACTCCCGCACCGCCCCGCGCGTCTGCCCCCTGTGCGAAGCCACCTGCGGGCTGACGCTCACCATCGAGGGCACCCGGGTGACCGGCGCCCGGGGCGACCGCGACGACGTGTTCAGCAAGGGCTTCATCTGTCCGAAAGGCGCCTCCTTCGGGGCGGTCGACAGTGACCCGGACCGGCTGCGCACCCCCCTCGTCCGCAAGGACGGCGAGCTGCGGGAGGCCACCTGGCAGGAGGCCTTCGACGCGGTGGCCGCCGGACTGCGCCCGGTCGTCGAGCGGTACGGCCCGCACGCCGTCGGCATCGTCCTCGGCAATCCGAACGTGCACACCATGGCCGGCGCCCTCTACCCGCCCGTCCTGCTCACCGCCCTGCGCACCCGCAGTCTCTTCACCGCCTCCACCGTCGACCAGATGCCCAAGCACGTGTCGAGCGGCCTGCTGTACGGCGACGCCAACGCGATCCCGGTACCCGACCTGGACCACACCGACCACCTGCTGCTCATCGGCGCCAACCCGCTGGAATCCAACGGGAGCCTGTGCACGGCCCCCGACTTCCCGGGCAAGCTCAAGGCGCTGCGGGCACGCGGCGGCACCCTGACCGTCATCGACCCGCGCCGCACCCGTACGGCCAAGCTCGCCGACCGGCACGTGGCCATCCGCCCCGGCACCGACGCGACGCTGCTCGCGGCGATGACGTACGTCCTCTTCGAGGAGAAGCTCGTCGACCTCGGCGCCCTCACCCCGCACGTCGAGGGCGTGGAAGAACTCGCGGACGCCGTACGGGACTTCAGCCCCGAGGCCGCGAGCGCGGCGTGCGACGTGGACGCGGACACCATCCGGGCGCTGGCACGCGAGCTGGCCGCCGCACCCACCGCCGCCGTCTACGGCCGCATCGGCAGCTGCACCGTCCCGCACGGCACCCTGGCCAGCTGGCTCGTCGACGTCCTCAACATCCTCAGCGGCAACCTCGACCGGCCCGGCGGCGCCCTCTTCCCGCTGTCCGCCACCGACAGGACACCCCGTCCCGCGGGCCCCGGCCACGGCTTCGCGCTCGGCCGCTGGCACAGCCGGGTGAGCGGCCACCCCGAGGCCAAGGGCGAACTGCCGCTGGCCGCCCTCGCCGAGGAGATCGACACCGCGACGAACGAGGGCAGCCCGGTCCGCGCCCTCATCGCCGTCGCCGCCAACCCCGTACTGTCCGCGCCCGACGGCGACCGCCTCGACAAGGCGCTGGACTCGCTGGACTTCATGGTCAGCGTCGACCCGTACCTGAACGAGACCTCGCGCCACGCGCACGTCGTCCTGCCGCCGCCCCCGCCCGCGCAGAGCGCGCACTTCGACTTCGCCTTCAACACCCTCGCCGTACGCAACCAGGTCCGCTACACCCGCCCCGCCATCCCGCTGGAGCCGGGCCGTATGGCGGAGACCGAGATCCTCGCCCGGCTCGTCCTCGCCGCGACCGGCATGCACGGCGCCGACCCCTCCGCCGTGGACGCGATGGTCATCGACACCACCCTGGGCAAGGCCGTCACCGAGGAGCACTCGCCGGTGCACGGCCGCGACCCGAAGGAACTCGCCGCCGCGCTCACCGGCGAGAGCGGCCCCGAGCGGCGCCTCGACATGATGCTGCGGCTCGGCCCGTACGGCGACGGGTTCGGCGCCCGACCGGACGGCCTGAGCCTCGAGAAGCTGCTCGAGCGCCCGCACGGCATCGACCTGGGGCCGCTCGGCTCCCGCCTGCCGCAGCCGCTGAAGACGCGCAGCGGGAAGCTCGAGCTGCTGCCGCAACCGATCGTCGACGATCTGCCGCGGCTGCGCGACGCGCTGCGCGAACGCCCGGCGGCGATCGTCCTCGTCGGCCGCCGTCATCTGCGCTCCAACAACAGCTGGATGCACAACGTGCCCGCCCTCACCGGCGGCTCCAACCGCTGCACCCTGCACATCCACCCCGACGACGCCGAACGGCTCGGACTCGCCGACGGAACGGCTGTACGCGTCAAGGGCGCGGGAGGCGAGGTGACCGCCCCCGCGGAGATCACGGACGCCGTACGGCGTGGTGTGGTGAGCCTGCCGCACGGCTGGGGACACGACCGCCCCGGCACCCGGATGAGCCACGCCGCGCTGGATCCGGGCGTCAACGTCAACCAGCTCCTGGACGGCTCGCTGCTCGACCCGCTGTCGGGCACGGCGGTGCTCAATGGCGTGCCCGTGGAGCTCACGCTCACCGAGACAAGGCTGTGACCTGGAGTTTTGCGCTTATTGCTCGCGTGTCAACATCTTGTTAACGCTTGCACGACCGACCTAACGTCGCCCTACCGCCGGCCCTGGTGGGAGTTCAAGGGCGAACGTTAGGTAATCCACTCATGCTGACCATCCTCGGCTTCACCATGATCGCGACCTTCCTGGTCCTGATCATGCTGAAGAAGATGTCGCCGATCGCGGCGCTCGTGCTGATCCCGGCACTCTTCTGTGTCTTCGTCGGAAAGGGCGCCAAGCTCGGTGACTACGTCATCGACGGCGTCACCAGCCTCGCCCCCACGGCGGCGATGCTGATGTTCGCGATCGTCTACTTCGGTGTGATGATCGACGTCGGTCTCTTCGACCCGATCGTCCGGGGGATTCTCAAGTTCTGCAAGGCCGATCCCCTGCGGATCGTGGTCGGCACGGCGGTCCTCGCCGCGATCGTCTCCCTCGACGGCGACGGCTCGACAACCTTCATGATCACCGTCTCGGCGATGTACCCGCTCTACAAGCGCCTGAAGATGAGCCTGGTCGTGATGACCGGCGTCGCCGCCATGGCCAACGGCGTGATGAACACGCTGCCCTGGGGCGGCCCGACGGCCCGCGCCGCGACCGCGCTGAAGCTGGACGCCAGCGACATCTTCGTGCCGATGATCCCCGCGCTCGCCGTCGGCCTGCTCGGCGTCCTCGCCCTCTCGTACGTCCTCGGCCGCCGCGAGCGCAAGCGGCTCGGTGTGCTGACGCTGGACGAGGTGCTGGAGCCGCAGGAGGCCGAGACGGTTCTCGTCGCCGCCGGTGGCGGCGGCGAGGGCAAGAAGCCTGCGCGCACGGGCGGTTCGGGCTCCGGCACCGACGCCGACGCCCCCGAGGCGGACGACGAGGCCTTCCGGGGCCTCGACCCGAACCGCGCCACCCTGCGCCCCAAGCTCTACTGGTTCAACGCGCTTCTCACGGTCACCCTGCTCACCGCCATGATCATGGAGTGGCTGCCGATCCCGGTCCTCTTCCTGCTCGGCGCCGCGCTCGCGCTCACGGTCAACTTCCCGTACATGCCCGACCAGAAGGCCCGCCTCGGCGCCCACGCCGAGAACGTCCTCAACGTCTCCGGCATGGTCTTCGCCGCCGCCGTCTTCACGGGTGTGCTCCAGGGCACGGGCATGGTCGACCACATGGCGAAGTGGCTGGTCTCCAACATCCCCGACGGCATGGGCCCGCACATGGCCTTCGTCACCGGCGTCCTGAGCATCCCGCTCACGTACTTCATGTCGAACGACGGCTTCTACTTCGGCATCCTCCCCGTCCTCGCCGAGGCGGGCCACGCGCACGGCGTCTCGTCCCTGGAGATCGCCCGCGCCTCGCTCGTCGGCCAGCCGCTGCACATGTCGAGCCCGCTGGTGCCCGCCGTCTACGTGCTGGTCGGCATGGCCAAGGTCGAGTTCGGCGACCACACCAGGTTCGTGGTCAAGTGGGCTGCGCTCACCTCACTGGTCGTGCTCGGGTCCGGGATCCTCTTCGGCATCATCTGATGCCCGACGCCTCCACCAGTGAGCGGCCCGGCAGGGGCTGGCTGCTGCGCCTCGTCATCGCCTTCAGCTTCGCGCAGGCGGCGGTGTCGATGGCGCGGCCCGCCGTCTCCTACCGGGCCCTCGCGCTGGGCGCCGACGAACGGGCGATCGGTGTGATCGCGGGCGTCTACGCGCTGCTGCCGCTGTTCGCCGCCGTACCGCTGGGCCGTCGCACCGACCACGGCCGCTGCGCCCCGCTGCTGCCCGTCGGTGTCGTGCTCATCGCGGGCGGCTGCGCGCTCAGCGGTAGCGCGAACTCGCTCGCGGCGATGGCGGCGTGGAGCGGAGTGATGGGCCTCGGCCACCTCTGCTTCGTCATCGGTGCCCAGTCGATCGTCGCCCGCCAGTCCGCACCCCACGAACAGGACCGCAACTTCGGCCACTTCACGATCGGCGCGTCACTGGGCCAGCTGATCGGACCGATCGCGGCGGGCGGCCTGATCGGCGGCCCCGACATGGCGGGCACCAGCGCGCTGGCACTTCTCGTCGCGGGCGCGGCGGCCGCGATCTCGTTCACCTCACTGTGGCGCATCGAACGCCGTACGACGTCCAAGTCCCCTGCGGGGCCGGCCGACCGCGTCCCCGTCCACCGCATCCTGCGCACCCGGGGCGTGCCCGCGGGTATCTTCATCAGCCTTGCCGTGCTGTCCGCGACGGACATCCTCACCGCCTACCTGCCGGTGGTCGGCGAGCACCGGGGCATCACGCCCTCGGTGATCGGCATGCTGCTGAGTCTGCGCGCGGCGGCGACCATCGCCTGCCGGCTGGTGATGACACCGATGCTGCGACTGCTCGGCCGGGCCGCGCTGCTCACCTCGACGTGCCTGGTGGCGGGTGTGCTGTGCGCGGGCATCGCGCTGCCGGTGCCGGTGTGGGCCCTGGCAGTGATGCTCGTCGTCCTCGGCTTCTGCCTTGGTGTCGGCCAGCCGCTGTCCATGACGACGGTCGTCCAGGCCGCCCCGGACGACGCCCGCTCCACCGCCCTCGCCCTGCGGCTGACCGGCAACCGGCTCGGCCAGGTCGCCGCGCCCGCCGGCGCGGGCCTGGTCGCCGGAGTCGCGGGCGTGGCCGCGCCGTTCCTGATGCTCGGCGCGTTGTTGCTGCTGTCGTCGGGGGTCGCGCTGCGCGCTCCGTCGAAGTCTGCCGGGGTGCGCGGTGTGCCCCGGCGGTCCGGGGTTGTCTTGCGCCGGAAGAGCGATATCTGACGGGGCGTAGGGCGCTGTTACGGCCTGCGGGAAGCCGAATGTGAAAGGGAGTCAGTTACACGCGAGTTTGTATGACAATCCGACTCGGAGGAACCCGCATGCCCACCTCGCCCCTCCCACGCCGCTCCGGAGCCACCGCCGCACTCGCGGCACTCACCGTCGCGGGCACCGCCCTGCTGGGAGCCCCGGCCGCCGTCGCTGCTCCCGGTGACAACGGCGACGTCAAGGTCCACGACTCGGGCACGTCGGTCGACAATCAGCGAGACGATCCCAGGGTCTGCCGCTTCTACCTCGACGGCTTCAACTTCGACACGGTGCAGCACATCACCTGGTCCATCGTGACCCAGCCCCTTGTGGTGGGCGGCACCACCCTCGCGGGCAGCCTCGACCTCCCCCCCTCCGGCCATGGCCGGACCCCCGCATTCCCGGACACGCTGGGCCTGCCCGACGGTCAGTACAAGCTGACGTGGAAACTCCACCCCACCAGCCCGGGCAAGCAGAAGGTCTTCAGGGTCGACTGCGGAACCCCGACCCCGGCCCCGACGCTCATCCGTCCCGGCGGACCGCACGGCGGGCCCCCCGCGGGCGGCGGCGGTCTCGCCCACCCGCAGGACTTCTCGCCGGTCGCCGGCGCCGCGGCCGCGGGCCTCGTCGTGGCCGGGGGAGTCGTGTACCTGCGGCTGCGCCGCCGCACCGATGGCGCGGCGTAGGCGACGCAGGCCCTGGTACCGGACGCGCGCCTACCGCCTGACGCGGACCTTCATGATCATCGTCGGTCTGGTGGTGGGCGGCGTCTGGTGGGCGGGGGACGACGAACCCGCGACCCCGGTCACGGCCGGCGCCGCGTCCTTCGGCTCCACCGGGGCCGGAGCACACGCGGACTCCCACCCGCCCGGCGGCGACGCCCGCGGCGCGAAGCCGCATCGCTCCCCGCCCACCCGGCCGGCCCGGCCGACGCCCCCGCCCGCACCGCTGCCCCGCTCACCGGCGACCTCGCTGCGGATCCCGTACTTCGGCCTCCAGGCGCCGGTCGTCGCGCTACGGCTCGATCGCGACCGGCGCCTCACCGCACCGCCCGTGGAGGATCCGAAACTGGTCGGCTGGTACGTGGACGGGCCGACGCCGGGCGAGCGAGGCACCGCCGTCGTCGTCGGCCACCGGGACACCAGGACGGGACCGGCCGTCTTCGCCGCGCTCGGACAGCTCCGACCCGGCAGACTCGTCGAGGCCCGGCGCGCCGACGGACGCACCGCCGTCTACACGGTGGACGCCGTGCGGACGTACGAGAAGGCGCACTTCCCCAACAAGGAGGTGTACGGCGACAGGGGGCGCCCCGAGCTGCGTCTGATCACGTGCGGTGGCGTGTACGACCGGAAGACGGGCTACGCCAGCAACATCATCGTGTTCGCCCACCTGACGGAGACCCGGGGGCGGTCGCACGGCAGGTGAACGGGCAAGTACGCGGCGGAATCGGACCCCTTCCACCCGCTGAACCGAAGCGTCCGCTTTCTCCCGGGGAGAACCGGACCCTCCGATCCCGGCGCGCGTCTTCCCCCGGGCGTGTGCGGTCCGTTAACTTCCGTGACTCATACGTCCCATGCGGCCCGCACGGGACGTTCGACCGCGGAGCACCAGCACGCTGTGAGCCCCCGGGGGCCCCTCATGACACGCGCCATCTCTCTGCACAACGTCAGCAAGTCCTACACCCGCGGCGCCCGCGTGGTGGAGCGGCTGTCGCTCGACATCCGGCCGGGCGAGTTCCTCGTGCTGCTCGGGCCGTCCGGCTGCGGCAAGTCGACCGTGCTGAGAATGATCGCCGGGCTGGAGAAGGTCACCGAGGGCGAGGTGCGGCTCGACGGCGAGTACGCCAATGATCTGCCGCCGTCCGGGCGGGACATGGCGATGGTCTTCCAGAACTTCGCCCTCTATCCGAGCATGACCAGCCGCGACAACATCGGCTTCCCGCTGCGCATCGAGACACCCGGCGAGGATCCCCGCCCGCGCGTGGACGCCACCGCCCGGATGCTCGGCATCCAGGACCTCCTCGACCGCTTCCCCAACCAGCTCTCCGGCGGCGAACGCCAGCGGGTCGCCATGGGCCGGGCGATCGCGCGTCACCCGTCCGCCTTCCTGATGGACGAACCGCTGTCCAACCTCGACGCCAAACTCCGCAATTATCTGCGGGCCGAAATCGCCCGGCTCACCCGGGAGTTGGGCGCCACGACGGTGTACGTCACCCACGACCAGGCCGAGGCGATGTCGCTCGGCGACCGGGTCGCCGTCCTGCGCGGTGGCGTCCTCCAGCAGCTCGGCACTCCCCGCACGGTCTACGCGCTGCCCGCGAACGTCTTCGTCGCCGCCTTCATCGGCACCCCGCGGATCAACCTGCTGCGGGGCCTCGTCCGGGCCCCGCTCGACGGAGCCATGTCGATCAGCCTCGGCAAGCAGTACCTGCGGCTGCCCGAACCCCTCATCCTGGACCATCAGTTGCTGCGGGTGCAGCAGGGCCGTGAGGTCATCGTCGGGCTGCGCTCCGAGGCCGTCCGGCTCGCCAAGCCGTCCGCGGCTCGGCCGGGCGAGGTGGCGATCAGCGGTCTCGTCGAGCATGTGGAGTTCCAGGGGCACGAGGTGCTCGTCCACTTCAACACCGGCTCGCGGCCCGCCGTCGTACCCGAGCTGGAGGCACCGCGTCCGACCCGCCCGGCGCGGCGACGGCGCCGTGAGGGCACCGTCCTGGACCGGCTGCGGGAGCGCGCCGGAGCCCTGCGGGCCGGCCCGGTCGTGGTCCTGGAGCACCCGGCGGACGCGGAACCCGATGACCCCGACCAGGTGCCGCCCGAGGGCCGGCTGCCCGGCGACCTCGTCGTCCGTACCACCCCCGACCTCGAGCTCCGCCACGGCATGCAGGTCCCCCTCCTCGTCGACCTCGCCCATCTGTTCGTCTTCGACCAGCACGGCGTGCGCATCTGCCCCGCACCGGAGCGGCTGCCGGACCTGGAGGAGTGAGTTCCCTGGGAGACCAGTGTGGGCGGGCCCCTCTGGCGCCCGAAAACTATCATCGCTAGTTTGGGGTCCGGACGACGCGGCCCGCCCGGAGGGAAAACGATGAAGGCACACGAGGGCATGTACATCGACGGGGCCTGGCGCCCCGCCGCCGGCACGGACACCATCGAGGTCGTGAACCCGGCCGACGAGCAGGTGATCGGCCGGGTGCCGGCGGGCACCGCCGAGGACGTCGACGCCGCCGTACGGGCCGCCCGTGCCGCCTTCCCGGCCTGGGCCGCGACGGCGCCCGCCGAGCGGGCCGCGAAGCTCGGCGCTCTGCGTGACGTACTCGTGGCCCGCAAGGACGAGATCGCCGAGACCGTCACCGCCGAGCTCGGCTCACCGCTGCCGTTCTCGCAGACGGTGCACGCGCGCGTGCCGATCCTGGTCGCGGGCTCGTACGCCGAACTGGCGGCGACGTACGCCTTCGAGGAGAAGGTCGGCAACTCGACCGTCTATCAGGAACCCGTCGGTGTCGTCGGCGCGATCACGCCCTGGAACTACCCGCTGCACCAGATCGTCGCCAAGGTCGCCCCGGCGCTCGCGGCGGGCTGCACGGTCGTGCTGAAGCCCGCCGAGGACACCCCGCTCACCGCCCAGCTCTTCGCCGAGGCGGTCGAGGAGGCGGGCGTGCCCGCCGGTGTCTTCAACCTCGTCACCGGGCTCGGGCCGGTCGCGGGCCAGGCCCTCGCCGAGCACCCGGACGTGGACCTGGTCTCCTTCACCGGCTCCACGGCGGTCGGCAAGCGGATCGGCGCGACCGCCGGCGCCGCGGTCAAGCGGGTCGCCCTCGAACTCGGCGGCAAGTCCGCCAACGTCATCCTGCCGAGCGCCGACCTCGCCAAGGCCGTCAACGTCGGCGTCGCCAACGTGATGTCCAACTCCGGGCAGACATGCAGCGCCTGGACGCGCATGCTGGTGCACACCGCGCGGTACGAGGAGGCGGTAGAGCTGGCAGCCGCCGCGGCCACGAAGTACGGCGACCGCATCGGCCCGGTCGTCAACGCCAAGCAGCGGGAGCGGGTGCGGGGCTACATCGAGAAGGGCGTCGCCGAGGGCGCCCGCGTCGTCGCGGGTGGCCCCGAATCCCCCCGTGAGCACGGCTACTTCATCAGCCCGACCGTCTTCGCCGACGTGACACCTGACATGACCATCGCCCAGGAGGAGATCTTCGGACCGGTGTTGTCGATCATCCGGTACGAGGACGAGGAGGAGGCTCTGCACATCGCCAACGGCACGGTGTACGGGCTCGCGGGCGCGGTGTGGGCGGGCGACGAGGGCGAGGCGGTCGCCTTCGCGCGGCGGCTCGACACGGGGCAGGTCGACATCAACGGGGGACGCTTCAACCCCCTCGCCCCCTTCGGTGGTTACAAGCAGTCGGGAGTGGGACGCGAGCTGGGCTCACACGGTCTGTCCGAGTACCTCCAGACCAAGTCCCTTCAGTTCTAAAGGAGCCTTCCCGTGATCCGCGCCGCTGTCCTTCCCGCCGTGGGCGCTCCCCTGGAGATCGCCGAGATCGACCTTCCCGAACCCGGCCCCGGCCAGGTCCGCGTCCGGCTCGCCGCCGCAGGGGTCTGCCACTCCGACCTGTCCCTGTCCGACGGCACCATGCGGGTACCGGTCCCCGCCGTCCTCGGCCACGAGGGCGCGGGCACCGTCGTCTCCGTCGGCGAGGGCGTCACCCATGTCTCAGCCGGCGACGGAGTCGTCCTCAACTGGGCCCCGTCCTGCGGAAGTTGTCACGCCTGCTCACTGGGCGAGGTGTGGCTGTGCGCCAACGCGCTGACCGGCGCGGGCGACGTGTACGCCCGACGCGTGTCCGACGGAAGTGACCTCCACCCCGGTCTGAACGTCGCCGCGTTCGCCGAGGAGACCGTCGTGGCCGCCGGATGCGTTCTGCCCGTACCGGACGGCGTACCCCTCACCGACGCCGCCCTCCTCGGCTGCGCCGTCCTCACCGGGTACGGGGCCGTCCATCACTCGGCGAGGGTCCAGCCCGGCGAGAGCGTCGCGGTGTTCGGAGTCGGCGGGGTCGGACTGGCCGCCCTCCAGGCCGCCAGGATCGCCGGCGCCTCGAAAATCGTCGCCGTCGATGTCTCGCCCGAGAAGGAGTCCCTCGCGCGCGGCGCCGGCGCGACCGACTACGTCGTCGCCTCCGACACCACCGCGCGCGACATCCGCGCCCTCACCGGCAAACAGGGCGTCGACGTCGCCGTCGAGTGCGTGGGCCGCGCCGTCACCATCCGAGCCGCCTGGGACTCCACACGGCGCGGCGGCCGCACCACGGTCGTCGGCATCGGCGGCAAGGACCAGCAGGTCACCTTCAACGCCCTGGAGATCTTCCACTGGGGCAGGACCCTCTCGGGCTGCGTATACGGCAACTCCGACCCAGCCCGGGACCTCCCGGTGCTGGCCGAACACATCCGCGCGGGCCACCTCGACCTCGCCGCCCTGGTCACCGACCACATTGCCCTGGACGGCATCCCGGCGGCATTCGACAACATGCTGGCGGGAAAGGGCGGCCGGGCGCTGGTGGTCTTCTAGCTTTCGGCCCGTCCGGCGTCTGAGGACGAGCGCGAAGCGCGAGAGAGGGAGTCTGGGGGGCGCAGCCCCCCAGACTCGGGAGGGGTAGGGGCGGAGGGGGCGAAAACCGCTTGGTCCTCAGCCGCACACGCTGACGCCGACTGAGATCACGCCTGTTCCTGTTCGGGCCGAAGGTCGGGCGTCGGCACCGGCGCCGGCGCCGCGGGACGCCGCGTCCGGGACCGAGACACCGCCACCCCCGCCAGACACAGCACCCCACCCGCCAGCGTGACGAGCCCCGGAACTTCGTCGAGGAACAGCCAGGACAACAGCACCACAAGCGCGGGCACCGCGTACGTCGTCGCCCCCATCCGGCTCGCGCTGGTGCGCGCAAGCGCATACGCCCAGGTCGTAAACGCCAATGCGGTCGGAAAGACCCCCAGATAGAGCATGTTCAGCGTCGCGGAGACGGGCGCGTCGGCGACCTCGGCAACGAGCTGCCCGGCGAACGGCAGACACACGACGGCCCCGACCAGACAGCCGAACGTGGTGACCTGCAGCGCGCTCGCCCGCCCGAGCACCGGCTTCTGCGCGACGACCCCGGCCGCGTAGCCCACGGCGGCGAGCAGGCACAGCACCACCCCGAGCACCGACGAACCGCCCTGACCGGACATCGACAGCCCGACGGCGACCGCTCCGGCGAACGACACCCCCATGCCCGCCAGCAGCCGCGGCGGCATGGTGTCACCGAGCAGCCGGGATCCGAGCAGGGCGATGAGGAGGGGACCGATGTTCACCACGAGCGCCGCCGTCCCGGCGTCCACCCGCTGCTCGCCCCAGTTGAGAGCCACCATGTAGAAGCCGAACCACAGCACCCCGGACAGACCGATCCCGCGCCAGGCAGCGCGCGGCGGCCACCCCTCCCGGCGTATGAGACAGACGGCCCCGAGCACGACGGCTCCCGCCAACAGCCGCCCGAGCGCCAGCGCACCCGGCGAGTACGCCCCGCCCGCACTCCGGATCGAAACGAAGGCGGAGGCCCACAGCCCGACGGTGACGGTCGCCGCTCCCGCCGCGAGCAGCTCCGTACGGCGGAGGGAGGGCAGAGCTCGGGGCGTGTTCATCATGCTCCTGAGGCTAGGCGGGACAGGGGAGGAGATCTGGCGGATTCCGGACGCCGCGGTGACCGCTGGCGAGTGGGGGGGCTGCTTGTCACGCGGTGGTGATCGGTGGTGAGTGGTCGGCCGGTTGCTGCGCGGTGGTGATCGGTGGTGAGTGGTCGGCCGGTTGCTGCGCGGTGGTGATCGGTGGTGAGTGGTCGGCCGGTTGCCGCGCGGTGGTGACCGGTGGTGAGTGGGAGGCCGCTTGCCGCGCGGTGGTCACCGGTCGCGAGTGGGAGGCCGGTTGCCGCGCGGTGGTCACCGGCGGCGAGTGGGACACCGCTCGCTCAGCGGAGCGCCATCGCCTCGATGCCGAGGAGTTCCGCGAACGCGTGCTCGCCTTCGGGGGTCACCTTGACCGCCCTCTCCGAGCCGATGCGTACGCACCAGCGGGCGTCCAGGGCGTGCCGGCACAGCGCCGCGCCGGCGCTACCGGCGAGGTGCGGGCGGCGTTCCGTCCAGTCGAGGCAGGCGCGGGCGAGCGGGCGTCGGCCGGTGCGGTCGAGGCGGATTCCCGCGCTGTCGAACCACCCCAGTCCGGCGTCCGTGAGCGCGAACCCGGTGTCCTGGCGCAGCAGCCCCCGGCCGGTCAGCGCGGCGGTGACGGCGATGCCGAGCCGTCCGGCGAGGTGGTCGTAACAGGTGCGCCCGCGTGCCATCGCCGACCCCGCGCCGGCCTCCCGCAGGGTGCGGGGGCTCTGCGCGGTGTCCGGCCTGACGTGGGCGGCGAGGTCCTCGACGAGCTGCGCCACCCGGCTGCCGGCCAGTCGTACATAGCGGTGCCGGCCCTGCCGTTCCTCGGTGAGCAGGCCTCCGGACACGAGCTTGCCGAGGTGCTCGGTGGCGGTCGACGGTGCGACTCCGGCGTGCCGTGCCAGTTCGCCTGCCGTCCACGCCCGTCCGTCGAGCAGGGCCAGTAGAAAACCGGCCCGCGTCTCGTCCGCCATCAGAGCGGCCAGCGCCGCGAGCCCCGGCCCCACCGGATCATTCGACCTCGTCATGCCACCCAGCATGCGACACGAACCCTTCGGCGCTCACCGAAAGGTTTCTCGCCCCCGCCGCCTCTGCCCGTCCCTGGGGGCTGCGCCCCCAGACCCCCCTGTCGCGCTTCGCGCTCGTCCTCAAACGCCGGACGGGCTAACGCCGCCCCATCATCCGCTCGAACTGTGACGCCAATCCGTCCAGCAGCGCGCTGAGCCCCGCCTCGAAGGCCCGCTCGTCGATCTTCTCCTGCTGCTCGGCAAGGAGATGGGCCTGCCCGAGATGGGGATAGTCGGCAGGGTCGTACGCGGTCGCGTCGTCGACGAATCCCCCGGCGAACGATCCGAGCGCGGACCCCATGATGAAGTACCGCATGAGCGCCCCGATCGACGTGGCCTGCGCGGCCGGCCACCCCGCGTCGACCATCGCCCCGAACACCGCGTCGGCAAGCCGCAGCCCGGCAGGCCGGCGCCCGGGCCCGCGTGCCAGCACCGGCACGATGTTGGGGTGGTCGCGCAGAGCCGCCCGGTAGGAGACGGCCCAGTCGTGCAGCGCGGTACGCCACTCACGCCCGTCCTCGAACATCGACAGATCGACCTGCGCGCTCACCGAGTCCGCGACCGCTTCCAGGATCTGGTCCTTGGTGCGGAAGTGGTTGTACAGGGACGGCCCGCTCACCCCGAGTTCCGCCGCGAGCCGGCGCGTCGAGACGGCCGCCAGGCCCTCGGCGTCCACCAGCGCCCGTGCCGTCTCGACGATGCGGTCGGTGTTGAGGAGGGGCTTGCGCGGTCGGGCCATGGCGCACATAGTAGGGCTGCGCTCGGAAACTAGCAGTGCTAATTTAAATGTACGGCTTTCAATGTCCGCTATCTGTGGGGTGACTCGGCATGAACCTGGAGCTCAGCGAGGAGCAGTCGGCCGTCCGGCAGCTCGCCAAGGACTTCGTGGACCGCGAGATCGCCCCACATGTCATCGAGTGGGACCGCGCCGAGGAGGTCGACCAGTCCCTTGTGAAGAAGCTCGGCGGGGTCGGCTTCCTCGGGCTCACCATCGACGAGGAGTACGGCGGCAGCGGCGGGGACCACCTCGCGTACTGCCTTGTCACGGAGGAACTGGGACGCGGCGACTCCTCCGTGCGCGGGATCGTCTCCGTCTCGCTGGGCCTGGTCGCCAAGTCGATCGCGCAGTGGGGGAGTGAGGAGCAGAAGCGGCGGTGGCTGCCGGGGCTGACCTCCGGCGAGTACGTCGGCTGCTTCGGCCTCACCGAGCCCGGCACCGGATCGGATGCGGGCAACCTGTCGACGAAGGCCAGGCGCGAGGGCGACGACTACGTCATCAACGGCACCAAGATGTTCATCACGAACGGCACCTGGGCCGACGTGGTCCTCCTCTTCGCCCGCTCCACCGACGCGCCCGGCCACCGGGGTGTCTCCGCCTTCCTCGTGCCGACCGACACCCCGGGCCTGACCCGCCGAACCATCCACGGCAAGCTCGGGCTGCGCGGACAGACCACCGCCGAACTGGTCCTCGAAGACGTGCGCGTGCCCGCTTCGGCGATGATCGCGCCGGAGGGCAAGGGCTTCTCCGTCGCGATGTCCGCGCTGGCCAAGGGGCGGATGTCGGTCGCGGCGGGCTGTGTCGGCATCGCCCAGGCCGCCCTGGACGCGGCGGTGACGTACGCGGCCGAACGCGAGCAGTTCGGCAAGTCCATCGCCCATCACCAGCTGGTGCAGGAGCTGATCAGCGACATCGCCGTGGACGTGGACGCCGCGCGCCTGCTCACCTGGCGGGTCGCCGATCTCGTCGACCGCGGGCTGCCGTTCGCCACCGAGTCCTCGACGGCCAAGCTGTTCGCCTCCGAGGCCGCCGTGCGCGCCGCGAACAACGCCCTCCAGGTCTTCGGCGGCTACGGCTACATCGACGAGTATCCGGCCGGCAAGCTGCTCCGCGACGCCCGCGTGATGACCCTCTACGAGGGCACCAGTCAGATCCAGAAGCTGGTCATAGGCCGTGCGCTGACGGGGGTTTCGGCGTTCTGAGCGACGTCGTACTCAGTACGTCCGCGTCCGCTTCTGAGTATCCCGGCGGATGTGGCGGCGACCACGTCCGCCGACTCTTGTCCCATGAGTGAGACACCCGTCAAACAGCAGAACACGGCCGCCTTCTACGGTCAGGCCGTGGCCTCCTTCTCGGTCGCGATGGCCGCGACCGCCCTCGGTATCTTCAGGCTGCAGGCCGACGCCTGGGTGCGTGCCTTCCTGGCCATCGCCGTCCTCTACCTGGTGACGTCGTCCTTCACACTGGCCAAGGTGATCCGTGACCGTCAGGACGCCACCCGCCCCGGCGGGCGGGTGTACGACCCCTTCGAGAAGCTCTGACCCGGGCGCGGCCGGGACTGAGCGGGGAATCTAAGCGCCCGCTCAGGTTCAGGGGTATGGTGTTCACCCTGCCAGTGGAGAAGGGGCGAACAGCGATGAGTACGGCGGAGGAGACGCCCGGCGGCGAGATGCAGCCGTGGGCCGAGGTCACCCCGGACGCGGCCCGGCGGCTGCTCGTCGCCGCCGTGGAGGCCTTCGCCGAGCGCGGGTACCACGCGACGACGACCCGGGACATCGCGGGCCGTGCGGGCATGAGCCCGGCCGCGCTGTACATCCACTACAAGACCAAGGAAGAGCTGCTCCACCGGATCAGCAGGATCGGCCACGAGAAGGCCCTCGAGATCCTGCGGACGGCAGCGCAGGGCGAGGGCGGCGCGGCCGAGCGGCTCGCCGACGCCGTGAGCTCCTTCGTCCGGTGGCACGCCGGGGGGCGCACCACCGCACGGGTGGTGCAGTACGAACTGGACTCGCTCGGCCCGGACGCGCGCGCCGAGATCATCGCCCTGCGCCGTCAGGTCGATGCCGAGGTGCGCGGGATCATCCAGGACGGCGTGGCGGCGGGCGACTTCGATGTCCCGGACGTGCCGGGAACCACGCTCGCGGTGCTGTCGCTCTGCATCGACGTGGCGCGTTGGTTCAACGTGAACGGACCCCGTACCCCGGACGAGGTCGGCGCGCTCTATGCCGACCTCGTCTTGAGGATGGTCGGGGCCAAGGAGTAAGCCGGGTCTGTCAGAAGTAGTACCGAGACACCGACTCCGCCACGCACACTGGCTTGTCTCCGCCCTCGCGCTCCACGGTCACCGCGGCCGTGACCTGGATGCCACCGCCGGCCTCGGCGACCTCCGTGAGGACGGCCGTCGCGCGCAGCCGCGACCCCACCGGCACCGGTGCGGGGAAACGGACCTTGTTCGAGCCGTAGTTGACGCCCATCTTCATGCCCTCGACGCGCATCACCTGCGGTACGAGCGCGGGCAGCAGCGACAGCGTGAGATAGCCGTGCGCGATCGTCGTTCCGAAGGGACCGGCCGCCGCCTTCTCCGGGTCCACATGGATCCACTGGTGGTCGCCCGTGGCGTCCGCGAACAGGTCGATCCGCTTCTGGTCGACCTCCAGCCATTCACTGTGACCCAACTGCTCGCCCACCGCCGCCTTCAGATCGTCGGCGGACGTGAAGATCCTCGGCTCTGCCATGTTCCCGGCCTCCCGCGTCGCTATGTCTAAGCAACTGCTTAGCATGGTCGGGGGGAGGGCTCCTGTCAACGCTCCACGGCTGGGAGGAGGTCGGTAAGGTTCGAGGAGTGCCCCAGATTCCCGAGAAGATCCACGAACTCACGGTCGGCCAGCTGGCGGCCCGCAGCGGCGCCGCCGTCTCCGCCCTGCACTTCTACGAGTCCAAGGGTCTGATCACCAGTCGCCGCACCACAGGCAACCAGCGCCGCTACCACCGGGACGCGCTGCGCCGCGTCGCCTTCGTCCGTGCCGCGCAGCGCGTCGGCATCCCGCTCGCCACCATCCGCGAGGCCCTCGCCCAACTCCCCGAGGAGCGCACCCCCACGCGGGAGGACTGGGCCCGGCTCTCCGAGGCTTGGCGCTCCGAACTCGACGAACGCATCAAGCAGTTGGGCAGGCTGCGGGACCACCTCACGGACTGCATCGGCTGCGGCTGTCTGTCCCTGGAGAACTGCGTGCTCTCCAACCCCGACGACGTCTTCGGCGAGCGCCTGACTGGCTCCCGGCTCCTGGTGGAACGCGCCGCCTCAGCGCAGCACACGCCGCGAGAGCAGCAGAGAGAGCCCGAGGACTGCCGCTGAGCAGCACACGGAGCCGAGGACTGCCGCTGAGCGGCGCCCCGGGCTCCGTACGTCCGACTACTCGTACTCCGTGCCGCCCTTCCGCGTCAGATACGCCGGGCTGACCGCCTTCGCTATCGCCCGGCCGCCGGTCACCGGGCTGTAGCGCTCGATGGCCGGGCGGATCACCACGCCCTCGCGCAGATGCAGCTCGCGCCCGGACACGGTCTCACGGCCGGAGGCGACTTCGAGGACACGCTCGATGTCGTACGGCCCCTCGTACAGCCGCGGCACCAGCGGGAGTTCGCCGTCCAGCAGCGCCGCCGCGTCCAGCCAGCGGATCTCGCCGTCGATCTCCGCGGACACGTCGAACACGGCGTAGCCGATCGTCTGGCGGCGGCCGTCGGCGCCGTACGACAGATCCTGTACGCCCGCTCCGTATACCTCGCCGAAGATTCCGATCCGGCGCGCGCCCAGCCGTTCCGCGAGCCGGGCCGCGGCCTGCGCCACCCCGTGACCGTGCACGGCCCGCCAGTACAGATTGCGCGGATCCTCCTTCAGCGCCTGGGACCTGGCGCCGAAGCCCTTGGAGGAGACATGCACCCGGTCCTCGTCGGCGAGGTACGTCAGCAGACAGGCCGAACCGTGCAACTTCTCGGTCAAGGCGACGGGCTCGCCCGGCGTGAAGACGTCTGGGTACCGCTGGATGTTCTCGATGTCGACCCAAGGCAGCAGGTCGGGCGCGGACTCGATCTCGCCGTTCATCGTGGGCGGGATCGGCGGCACCCACTTGACGATGCCGAGCGCCTCGGCGAAGTCGGTCCCGTCCTCGGCGGCCTTCGCCAGGTCGACGTCCGCGAGCGCGTTCGGGCGGCACACGATTCCCTGCGACAGCTCCCCGCGCAGCCGTACGGCCCTGACCCGGTCCGACCCGCTTCCCGCGAGCCGGCCGGTCAGGCCCAGCTCCTGGATCAGCTCGGCCGGCAGCACGGACTGCTCAGGGATGTACACGGCCCGCTCGCCGGTGCGGTAGGCGCCCTTGGCGACCACGGCTCGGTACAGGCCCACTTGGGCCAGTTCGAGTGCGTCGGCGTTCGGGTGTTCATGGATGGTCAGCACTTCGGCGGTGACGCGCAGCGTCGACATCGGGACTCCTCGGGCTCCTCAGCTGGGTTCCATCGTCCCAACTCTCCGCAGGGGAAAGGACTGGAGCGAGGGAATTTGCGGCTGGTACCGTCGGGATCTTCGGCAACGGGTTCGCCGGCCCGCCGACTGCTGCCGCAGGGGGCGCCCGAGATGACGGACGGCAGCCTGGGCGGCGTCGGCTGGGGAGCCACGGGCTGAGCCGGGTGGACTGGCGCTCCTGGGCCGCCGAACAGGCCGCGACGATCGTCCACGCGTGTCAGGACGTCCTCACAACTCCCGAGCCGCCGTCTCCCGTGTACGACCTCTTCGAGATATGCGCCGCCAGCCTGGGAACGGCCGGCCCGCTCCTCGACCTGTGGCTCTCGCACCCCCTCGCGGACTCCCACTTCGCGCAGCGCGCGAACAGCGCATCGACGAACTGTGCCCGCTCCTCGACCTGTGGCTCCCGCACCCCGTCGCGGACTCCCACTTCGCGCAGCGCGCGAACAGCGCATCGACGAACTGTGCCCGCTCCTCGACCTGTGGCTCCCGCACCCCGTCGCGGACTCCCACT
>NZ_JBEZKJ010000048.1:47916-62727 GCF_040651675.1 Streptomyces sp. NPDC048415
ACTTCGCGCAGCGCGCGAACAGCGCATCGACGAACTGTGCCCGCTCCTCGACCTGTGGCTTCCGCACCCCGTCGCCGACGCCCACTTCGCGCACTGCGTGAACAGCGCATCGACGAACTGCTCGTCGACTGCTCGCCGTTCATCTGGCTCGACGGCGTCGAGGACAGGGTCGTGTCCGAGCTCCGGGTCCGGCTTGACCCTACGACGAACGCTGGACCGCCTCGTACTGGGCCAACCCCTCCGCTACCAGCTGACCGTTGGATATCGCCCGCTCCCCGTCCGGGAGGACCAACGTGTCCTCCAGGCCGATCCGGGTGGCGAGCCGCAGGCGTCCCGCGAGGCGCAGCACCGGCCAGGCGCTGCCCTCCGCGCCGTGCAGCAGCACGGGGCGGCCGTGGGCGGTGCCGAGGTCCGCGAGGAGGGCGCGGGCCGACTTCTCCACCGTCACGGGCGAGGTGTCCGTCACCTCGGCCAGGACCCGCAGCACCCGTGGCCCGAGCGGCGACGCGGCGAACCGTGCGGCGCCCTGAGTGCCGGACCAGATGCCCGCTTCCACGCCGACCCCGCGGTCGAGGAGCGCCGCCGCGACCTCTTCCGCCCCCGGCTCATGCCAGTTGACCGAGGCGTGGTCGGGCAGGGCCGTCCAGGAACGGACGTACTCCACTCGGGCGGCCGGGTCGGGCTCCGCCCACGCGCCCGTGGTCACCCCGACCGGCACGCCCACCCGTGCCCGTATCGCCTCGAGCGTCGCCGCGAGGGCCTTCGGCGACAAGGTGTCCTGCCCGCAAGGGGACTTGGGGTGGACATGGATGTCCGTGGCCCCGGCCGCGACGGCCTCGGCCGCGGACTGGGCCATCGCCCCGGGTGACATCGGCACGACCGCACCGTCGGCCGGTCCGCGCGCTCCGTTCAGACAGACTTGCACCATGCCCCCGATGGTGCCAGGCGCCACTGACAACCCCCCGTTGAGTGCGGCGACCCACCCAGCCGTTCGACCCTGCGGAGCCCTTACGCCGACACAAGGAGCCGGCCGCGCCTGGCCTGAAGTATCGCCTCGGGCGTCAGAACGGGCCGCGGCACCACGATTCCGCAGCTCGCGCAGACCGGACCCGACGACGGTTCGTGGGCCAGGTCGTACTTCCAGGTGAGGCGCTCCCCGGCGCACACCGGGCAGACCCTGCCCGGCTCGCGCTCCAGTGCGGCGATCAGTCGGCGCAGTACCTCGGCCAGTGGTCCATGGGGGTGGATCCGGGGATCGTCGCACCATGCGACCCCGCAGCCGCCCCAGGTCAGCCGGTGCCAGTCGTCGACACTGCCCGGCCTGCGCAGCCCGTCATGCTTCTCCTTCTTACGACGCTGCGCGAACTCGACCTCGTAGGCGAGCCAGACGGAGCGGGCCTCCTCCAGTTCGTCCAGTGCGGCCACGAGCCGCGCCGGATCCGGGGAGCGGTCCTCGGGACCGAATCCGGCCCGGGAGCAGAGATGGTCCCAGGTCGCCCGATGTCCGTAAGGGGCGAACCGCTCAAGGCACTTGCGCAGTGAATAGCGCCGCAGTGCCAGATCGCACCTCGGATCTCGCACCTGTCTCGCCAGACTCCGAAAACCGGCCATCGCCTGCACCTCCGTCACACCTGCACCTGAACTTCGGTCACTTCGGCGTCGTCGTACGGACGTCGCCGAATAGACGTATCGACAAGCGATTCGGCTCCATCCTTTTTTCGATGACCGCCATAAGCCACCCGCCGAGTCGCTCCCGGCCTACCTCCCGCCGCTGTCAGCCGCCTGTCGATGACGCTGTCCGGCCGCGATGAAATCCAAAAACTGACGGTTGTTCATCTTCAATCCCGGGGATACCGGCGGTAACGTCCAGCCCACCCCAGTCGGGAGGAGCTGCCATGCCACGGCGCACCCCACGCACCATGCTCGACAGACTGAGAACTCCCCGCAGAACCCCCAAGTTCCTCAAGACCGCATCCATATGCGTGCTCGTTGCGGGTCTTTTGTCACCGCTTTCCCAGGCGGCGGCCGCCGACACAACGGCCGCCGCCGCGAACGACTACTGCGGCGGTCAGTGCTCCGACATCCTCCCGCCCGGCGAGAACGGCAACGCGACCCTCGCCCAAGTCCTCCTCAACCAGGCCTTCGGCACCCAGCCGGACCACGCCGAGGACCAGCTCGCCCCCTACGGCAACCTGGCTTCCGGCTACTCCACGCTCACCGATGCCAAGGTCAATGACTTCTTCAACGACGCGTCCTTCGGCGTCGCTTCGGACCAGGTCGCCTCGACCACCAAGCCGCGCAGCGACGTCACGATCGTCCGTGACAAGAAGACCGGCGTCCCGCACATCACCGGCACCACCCGCTACGGCACCGAGTACGGCGCCGGATACGCCGCCGCCCAGGACCGGTTGTGGCTGATGGACGTCTTCCGGCACGTCGGACGCGGCCAGCTGACCACCTTCGCCGGCGGCGCGGCCTCCAACCAGGGCCTTGAACAGGAGTTCTGGCGCAACGCGCCCTACACCGAGGCCGATCTCCAGGCCCAGATCGACAGCGCCACCGCGGGCGCCGGCGCCCGCGGCACACAGGCCCTCGCCGACTCCAAGGCCTATGTCGACGGCATCAACGCCTACATCGACGCCTCCGACAGCGGCCGGTACTTCCCCGGTGAATACGTCCTGACCGGCCACAAGGACTCCATCACCAACGCCGGCACCATCGACCACTTCAAGCTCACCGACCTGGTCGCGCTGGCCTCCGTCATCGGCTCACTCTTCGGTTCCGGAGGCGGCGGCGAGGTCAACAACGCCCTCTCACTCCTCTCCGCCCAGTCCAAGTACGGCGTCACCGAGGGCACCAAGCTCTGGGAGTCCTTCCGCGAGCGCAACGACGCGGAGGCGGTGCTCACCGTCCATGACGGAGAGAGCTTCCCGTACGCGTCGAAGCCCGCCTCCGCGCAGGGCGAGGCCCTGCCCGACGCCGGCTCGGTCGCCCAGGAGCAGCTCGTCTACGACCGCACCGGCAGCGCGGCCACGTCCAGTGCCACCAGCGCCTCGGCCACGGCCGCCGCCACCTCCCTCACCTCGGCAAAGCGCGGCATGTCCAACGCCCTCGTGGTGAGCGGCAAGTACACCGCCAGCGGCCACCCGATCGCCGTCTTCGGCCCGCAGACCGGCTACTTCGCGCCACAGCTGCTCATGCTCCAGGAGATCCAGGGCCCGGGCCTCAGCGCCCGAGGCGCCTCCTTCGCCGGTCTGAGCATGTACGTCGAACTCGGCCGCGGCCAGGACTACTCCTGGAGCGCGACCACCTCCGGCCAGGACATCATCGACACCTACGCCGTCGAGCTGTGCCAGGACGATTACCACTACCTGTACCACGGCACCTGCACGGCCATGGACAAGGTCGAGCAGACCAACTCCTGGAAGCCGACTGTCGCCGACGGCACCGCGGCGGGCTCGTACCGGATGCAGGTCTACCGGACCAAGTACGGTCCGGTGCAGTACCGCGCGACCGTCGGCGGCAAGAAGGTCGCGTACACCACCCTGCGCTCCTCTTTCATGCACGAGGCCGACTCGATCATCGGCTTCCAGATGCTCAACGACCCGGACTACGTGAAGAGCCCGGCGACCTTCCAGAGCGCGGTGCAGCACATCAACTACACCTTCAACTGGTTCTACGCCGACTCCGCGCACACCGCGTACTACAACAGCGGCTACAACCCGGTGCGCGCCACCGGCGTCGACGCCGAGTTCCCGGTGTGGGCGCAGTCCGCGTACGAGTGGAGGAACTGGGACCCGGCGACGAACACGGCCGACTACACCCCGGCGTCCGCCCACCCCAACTCCGTCGACCAGGACTACTACATCTCCTGGAACAACAAGCAGGCCAAGGACTACACGACAGCCTCCTGGGGTGACGGCTCGGTCCACCGCGGCAACCTGCTGGAGGACCGGGTGAAGAAACTGGTCGCGGCGGGCGGAGTGACCCGGTCGGCGCTGGTGAAGGCCATGGCCGACGCGGCGCTCGCCGACCTGCGGGCCGAGGACGTGCTGCCGAAGCTGCTGAAGGTCGTCAACAGCTCGCCGGTGACCGACTCCACGGCCGCGGCCGCCGTCAGCAAGCTCTCCGCCTGGGTGGCGGCGGGCGCCAAGCGCACGGAGACCTCGTCCGGATCGCACACCTACGCCAACGCCGACGCGATCCGCATGCTGGACGCCTGGTGGCCGCTGCTGGTGAAGGCGGAATTCCAGCCGGGTCTCGGCAGCGACCTGTACACCGCGATCAGCAACAACCTCCCCGTCGACGAGTCCCCGTCGGCCGCGCACGGGCCGACCGGCTCGCACGCCGGAAGCTCCTTCCAGTACGGCTGGTGGAGCTATGTCGACAAGGACATCCGGGCGGTTCTCGGGGAGTCGGTGCAGGGCGGCCTGTCGCAGAAGTACTGCGGCTCCGGCAGCCTCAGCGCCTGCCGGGACGCCCTGATCAGCACGCTGAAGGAGGCGGCGGGCAAGACGGCGTCCGACGTCTACCCCGGCGACGACCAGTGCTCGGCGGGCGACCAGTGGTGCGCCGACTCGATCGTCCAGCGGGCGCTCGGCGGCATCAAGCACGGCAAGATCAGCTGGCAGAACCGGCCGACCTTCCAGCAGGTGGTGGAGTACACGTCGCATCGGTGACGGTGCCTACGGGTGTTGGCCAACGTGCGTTTTGCCTATGTCTGTTGGCCAACGGTCGTTTCGTCCACGCCCGTTGGCCAACGCTCGTTGACTAGCGCCCGTCGGCCAACGGTCGTTGGCCAACGGGCGTTTGCCAACAGCCACAGGTAGATACCTGTTCGCCAACGCCTGTTCGCCAACGCCTGTTGGCCAACCAGCGTTGGCGCCGGTGCCTCACCGAATGCGGCCCGCCGCCAGCACCACCTGAGCTAGTTCCCGGTGGCAGATGTCGCTGTGGGCCCCGGCAGGGGGCCCACCACGCCTGACCACCGCGGCGGCGTCGACGTTCACGCACCCCGAGGTGGGCAGCTGTGTGCGCAGGGCGTCGGCGAGTGTGAACGTCCGCGTACCCGGCACCGCCTGTACCCCGTCGTGGCCCATCGCCCCCCACTTGGCGCCCAGCATCTGCCCGATGCCGAAGTCCGCCGTGGCCGACCGGGAGTCGCCGGCCATCCGTGAAGCCAGGGGGTAGATCGCGCCCAGCGCCGAGTCGAAGTGGGAGTGGCAGCACACCAGGGGACCGTCGACACGGTTCTGCTGGCCGTGCAGAACGCCGCTCGAGCGGGGATCGTGCGGCAGCCGCGCCGCGAACGCGTAGTGGGAGAAGGCCCCTTGGAGCAGAGTCACGGACTTCACCGAGCGCACGCCCTCGGGCAGTCCGCGCAGGGCGAAGGAGACCAGCCGTCCGCCGAAGCTGTGCCCGACGAGATGCACCCGCACGTCGGGTGCCGCCTGGGCGAGCTGCCCGATCGCGCGTCCGAGCCCGCGCTCACCGACCGTGCCGGCGCGCCGTTTCATCGCGTAGTACGTGGCCTGGCGCAGCAGTTCGTGCGCGCCGTCCCACAGTCGTGGCAGCGCGAACGACGCGCTGCCGGGAGACTCCGTCTCGGCCAGTGCCTGGGCGAACTCACCGCAGACCGTCGCCGTGTCCCCGAAGAGCATCTCGGGATCGCTCTCCGGCACCCCCTCGGCCAGGGTGTCCGCTCCGAAGGAGGCCTGCGGGCCCTGTGGCCGTACCTCGACGAGCAGCCGTACGAGGCGCCCGAACTCCTCCAGCGAGGCTCCTTCGTCGGGCTGTTGGTCCAGCAGTCGGGCGATCTGCTCGACCACCGTCGCGCGGCCGGGGAACACCTCCAAAAGGGCGTGCCGGGTGTTCTTGTCGAGCACCGGCCGGGCAGCTGCGGGGATGTCGGGGGCGAGCGACGAGGGGAAGTCGGGGATCGGCTCGTCCGAGAACCGCATCGAGGGCCACACCACTCCCACGTATCCCAGGCGCGCCTGCGGGGCCAGCGCGGGGACGGGTTCGAAGAAGTGGCTGTAGAGGCGGGTCGCGCCCGAGCGGTCGTTGTTCCAGCCGTGGGCGAAGACGATCAGGTCCAGGACCCCGCGCCCCGGCACCTCCTCGAGCAGCCGGTCCCGCTCCCGGCCGTCGACATCCCCGTCCGCGTCAAACGTCAGTTCCCAGTAGGGAGAAACACTCACTGCCGGATCCGCCATGACAAGCCCCCTCGTCCCCTGGGAGGTGTGATGTGGGCGCATCGTCCTCCCGGGGGCGAAGGTTGGCCATACTTCGCGACTCATCCGTAACTCAGCCGTAGAGGAGGTACTCCTTCCGTACCCGCTGGAATGCCCTCAGTTCGTCCTGCCAGGCCGCCACGATCTCGTCGGCCGCGGCTCCCGCGTCGATCATCGTGCGCACCAGTGTCGAGCCCGTCAGCTTGTCGATCCAGTGGTCGGAGCGCCAGGTGAAGCCGCTCCATACCTTCTTGGCGGACGCCAGGAGGGCAACGCCGGTGCGCACGGGGTCGTACGCGGCCCGGTCGTGCACATGGATCTGTACGCCCCCGATGGTCTTGCCCTGGAACTTGGAGAAGGTGGGAGCGAAGTACGCCTCCCTGAAGTACACGCCGGGAAGCCCGAGTTGACCGGCCGCCGCAGCCCACCGCCCGTCGATACCGTCCGCGCCGAGCAGCTCGAACGGGCGCGTCGTGCCCCGGCCCTCCGACAGATTCGTTCCCTCGAAGAGGCACGTCCCCGAATACACCAGGGCGGTGTCGGCCGTCGGCATGTTCGGGCTCGGCGGCACCCACGGCAGGCCGGAGGCGTCATAGAAGTCCGATCGCTTCCAACCCGACATCAGTACGGTGTCCAGCGCCACCGGGGCCGCCAGGAACTCCCCGTTGAACAGCCGCGCCAGCTCCGCCACCGTCATCCCGTGCGCCTGCGCGATCGGCTGCCGTCCGACGAAGGTCGCGAACTCCTTGTGCAGTACGGGTCCTTGGGCCTCGCGCCCGGTCACCGGGTTCGGCCGGTCCAGCACCACGAAACGCTTGCCCGCGAGCTGGGCCGCCTCCATGCAGTCGTAGAGCGTCCAGATGTACGTGTAGAAGCGCGCGCCCACGTCCTGGATGTCGAAGACGACGGTGTCCACGCCGGAGGCCGTGAAGATGTCGGCGAGCGGTTGGCCGCTCTTCAGGTACGTGTCGTAGACGGGAAGCCCGGTCGCCGGGTCGTCGTAGCGGCCCTCGGACCCGCCCGCCTGCGCGGTGCCGCGGAAGCCGTGCTCGGGGCCGAAGACGGCGACCAGGTCCACGCGGTCGTCGGCGTGCATGACGTCGACGATGTGGCGTACGTCGCGGGTGATGCCGGTGGGGTTCGTGACGACGCCGATGCGCCGGCCGCGGAGTGGGGCGTAGCCGTCATCGGTCAGGCGCTCGAAGCCGGTACGCAGCCCGCGGCCGCTGCGTTCGGGTGCCGTGGCCGGCGCCGGTGTCAGGGCCGCCGCGGCGGTGCCGGCGGCGAGCAGGGACCGTCTGGACAGGCGCATGGTGTGACCTCCGTGATTGCGGAAGGTTGGCGTAGGCACGCTAAGCGCTCCCGCGGGAAGTTCGTAGGCTGCGGTTGTCCGTGGCTTGTCGCGCAGTTCCGCGCGCCCCTGTGCGGCGTAGTGCCCCGCGCCTCTGTGCGGCGCAGTTCCTCGCGCCCCTGTCCGGCGCAGTCCTTCGTGCCACTGACCGAGCGTGGGCCGCCCTTCCCTGCAACATACCGACCGGTTAGTCTGGTGGCGCAGCAGAGCCGATTCGCGTCGCGTCGAAGGAGACCGATGGTGCAAGCCGTGCAGGATGCGGGAGTGGTCGTCACCGGAGCGGGAGGCGGTATCGGGGCCGCGCTGGCCCGCCGCTTCGCCGCCGAGGGGGCCAGGGTCGTCGTGAACGACCTGGACGCCGCCAAGGCCAAGGCCGTGGCCGACGAGATCGGCGGTATCGCGGTCCCGGGCGACGCGTCCGTGATCGTGGCCGAGGCCCGGGACGCCCTCGGCGGCACGGTCGATGTGTACTGCGCCAACGCGGGCGTCGCCTCGGCCGGTTCCGAGGCGGCCGACCAGAAGGTGTGGGCGCTCGCCTGGGACGTCAATGTGATGGCGCATGTGCGCGCCGCCCAGGAGCTGCTTCCGGGCTGGCTTGAGCGCGGCAGCGGCCGTTTCGTCTCCACCGTCTCGGCCGCCGGACTGCTCACCATGATCGGCGCCGCTCCCTACAGCGTCACCAAGCACGGCGCGTACGCCTTCGCCGAGTGGCTGTCGCTGACCTACCGCCACCGCGGCCTCAAGGTGCACGCGATCTGTCCCCAGGGCGTGCGCACCGACATGCTCGACGCCACCGGCAGCGCGGGCGACCTGGTGCTCCAGCCGACGGCCATCGAGCCGGAGGATGTCGCCGACGCGCTCTTCAAGGGGATCGAGGAGGACCGCTTCCTGATCCTGCCGCACCCCGAGGTCGCCGGGTACTACCAGGTCCGGGCCACGGAGCCCGACCGCTGGCTGAGCACCATGAACCACATCCAGCAGAAGTGGGAGGCGGGCCGATGACCAGCTACGCCGACCGGCCCTGGGTGGCCCTGCTCAACGAAGCCCAGCGCGCCCCGGTCAGCCCCGCCGACTCCCTGGTGGACGCCCTCCGCGACACCGTGGCGCGCACCCCGGACCGCACCGCCCTCGCCTACTTCGACGGGCGGCTGAGCTACCGCGAGGTGGACGAGCTGAGCGACTCGGTCGCCGGGCACCTCGCCGCCCGCGGCCTGGAGCGCGGCGACCGGGTCGCGATCCTGCTGCAGAACTCCCCGCACTTCGTGCTCGCCCTGCTGGGCGCCTGGAAGGCGGGCGCGACCGTCGTGCCGGTCAACCCGATGTACAAGTCGGGCGAGGTCCGCCACGTACTCAACGACGCACAAGTCGGCGCCCTCGTCTGCTCCGACCGCGCGTGGGAGTCGTATCTGCGCGAGACGGCCGCCGACTCATCCGTACGCGTCGTGCTGACGGCCTGTGAGTTGGATATCCAAACTCGTCACGACGCGCGCGTGCTGAACTTCGAGCGGCTGCCGCTCGCCGAGGACGCCGACGACCTCGTGAACGTCGCCCGACAGGGCCACAAGGCCCCCGAGGGCCGCGCCGCGAGCCCCACCGACATCGCGCTGATCAGCTACACCTCGGGCACGAGCGGCACCCCCAAGGGAGCCACCAACACGCACGGCAACATCATGTACGTCGCCGAGCGGCAGCGGACGGGCCTCGGTCTGGCCGATGGACCCGTCTACTTCGCGATGGCGCCCCTCTTCCACATCACCGGGATGGTCTGCCAGCTCTCCGCATGCCTCAACAGCGCGGGCACGCTGGTCCTCGCGTACCGCTTCGAGGCGGGCGTCGTGCTCGACGCGTTCGCCGAGCACCGGCCCCACTACACGGTCGGCCCGTCGACCGCCTTCATGGCGCTGGCCGCGCATTCGGCGGTCACCCCCGAGCACTTCTCCTCCTTCGTCAACATCTCCTCCGGCGGCGCCCCGCTGCCGCCCGCCCTGGTGGAGAAGTTCCGGGCCGGCTTCGGGCCCTACATCCGCAACGGCTATGGGCTCACCGAGTGCACCGCGCCCTGCGCCTCCGTGCCGCCGGGCCGGGAGGCGCCGGTGGACCCGGTCTCCGGGACGCTGGCCGTGGGCGTGCCGGGCCCGGACACGGTCGTACGCATCCTCGACGAGCTGGGCCAGGAGGTGCCGTTCGGGGAGCAGGGCGAGATCGTCGTACGGGGGCCGCAGGTCGTCTCCGGTTACTGGCGGCGCCCCGAAGCCACCGCCGAGGCCTTCCCGGACGGTGAGCTGCGTACGGGGGACATCGGTTTCATGGACCCCGACGGCTGGCTCTACGTGGTCGACCGCAAGAAGGACATGATCAACGCGTCCGGCTTCAAGGTGTGGCCCCGGGAGGTCGAGGACGTCCTCTACACGCACCAGGCGGTGCGGGAGGCGGCTGTCGTCGGCGTACCCGACGGCTACCGTGGCGAGACCGTCAAGGCGTACATCAGCCTGCGTCCGGGTGCCGAGGAGGACCCCGAGTCGCTCGCCGCGTACTGCAAGGAGAGACTGGCCGCTTACAAATATCCGCGTCAGGTGGAGATCCTGCCCGACTTGCCGAAGACGGCGAGTGGGAAGATCCTCCGTCGGGAGCTTCGTTCCCGGTCCCACGAGACTCAGTAGACATTCTTCGCACGACAACGCTCGGAAGGCAGGTGGCGGCAGTGCCCAGGACGACGGACGGTGACGGTACGCCCGTCCCGCAGCGGCTGCTGGCCGCCGCCACCCGGCTCTTCGCGGAGCAGGGTTACGACCGGACCTCCGTGCAGGAGATCGTCGAGGCGGCGGGCGTCACCAAGGGGGCGCTGTACCACTACTTCGGCTCCAAGGACGACCTGCTGCACGAGGTGTACGCGCGCGTGCTGCGCATTCAGCAGGAGCGGCTGGACGCCTTCGCCGGGGCCGACGCGCCCGTCGAGGAGCGGTTGCGGGGGGCTGCGGCCGATGTGGTCGTCACGACGATCGACAACCTCGACGACGCGTCGATCTTCTTCCGGTCGATGCATCATCTGAGCCCTGAGAAGCACAAGCAGGTGCGCGCGGAGCGCCGCCTCTATCACGAGCGTTTCCGCGCGCTCGTCGAGGAGGGCCAGAAGAAGGGCGTCTTCTCCACGGCCACGCCGGCCGACCTGGTCGTCGACTACCACTTCGGGTCCGTCCACCACCTGTCGACGTGGTACCGCCCGGACGGTCCCCTCACCCCGCAAGAGGTCGCCGACCACCTGGCCGATCTGCTGCTGCGGGCGCTGCGTCCGTAGCGGGCGGGTGGGGTTTTCGCCCCCTCCGCCCCTACGCTTCCCGTGCCTGGGGGGTCCGCCCCCGGAGGCCCCGCCTATCGCGCTCCGCGCTCGTCCTCAAACGCCGGACGGGCTGACATCGTCACACGTACCGCTTGATCTCCCGTTGTGCCAGCGAGCGCTGGTGGACCTCGTCCGGGCCGTCGGCGAGTTTCAGGGTGCGGGCGCTGGCCCAGAGTTCGGCCAGCGGGAAGTCCTGGCTGACGCCGCCGGCCCCGTGGAGCTGGACGGCCTTGTCGAGGATGTCGACGACCGTGCGCGGGGTGGCGATCTTGATGGCCTGGATCTCGGTGTGGGCGCCCCTGTTGCCGACCGTGTCCATCATCCACGCGGTCTTCAGGACCAGCAGACGGAGCTGCTCGACGGCCACGCGCGCGTCGGCGATCCAGTTCTGGACCACGCCCTGCTGGGCCAGCGGCTTGCCGAACGCCGTACGGGACACGGCCCGGCGGCACATCAGCTCGATCGCCCGCTCGGCCATGCCGATCAGCCGCATGCAGTGGTGGATGCGGCCAGGACCCAGCCGCGCCTGGGCGATGGCGAAGCCGCCGCCCTCCTCGCCGACCAGATTGCTGACGGGGACGCGGACGTGGTCGAAGGCGACCTCCGCGTGCCCGCCGTGGGAGTGGTCCTCGTAGCCGTACACCTGCATGGCGCGCCGCACTTCGAGATCGGGCGTGTCACGCGGCACGAGGACCATGGACTGCTGACGGCGGATGTCCGGGCCCTCGGGGTCCGTCTTGCCCATCACGATGAAGATCTTGCAGTCCGGGTTCATCGCCCCGGAGATGTACCACTTGCGGCCGGTGATGACGTAGTCGTCACCATCCCGCTCGATCAGCGTGGTGATGTTCGTGGCGTCGGAGGAGGCCACATCGGGCTCGGTCATCGCGAACGCCGAGCGGATCTCGCCGGCGAGCAGCGGCTCCAGCCACTGCTTCTTCTGCTGCTCGTCCCCGAACTGGGCCAGCACCTCCATGTTGCCGGTGTCCGGCGCGGCGCAGTTCAGCGCGGTGGGCGCCAAGTGCGGGCTGCGGCCGGTGATCTCGGCGAGCGGCGCGTACTGGAGGTTGGTGAGACCGGCCCCGTACTCGGAGTCGGGGAGGAAGAGGTTCCACAGGCCCTGCCTGCGGGCCTCGGCCTTCAACTCCCCGACCACGGCGGGGGTGTCCCACGGCGAGGCCAGCTGGGCGCGCTGCTCCTCGGCGACGGCCTCCGCCGGATAGACGTACTCGTCCATGAAGGCGAGCAGCTTCCGGCGCAGTTCCTCGGTGTGCGCGTCGAATGCGAAGTCCATGGCGGATCAGCCCTCCTGAAGGGTGGTCAGGCCGTGCTCGATGAAGAAGGGGACCAGCTCACCGATGCGGTCGAAGCCCGCGCCGACCGTCTGGCCGAGCGTGTAGCGGTAGTGGATGCCCTCGAGGATCACGGCGAGCTTGAACCAGGCGAAGGCCGTGTACCAGGAGACGGCGGACACGTCGCGCCCCGAGCGCGCGGCGTACCGTTCGACGATCTCGGCCGGCTTCGGGTGCCCGGCGGCCGAAGCGGTCGTGCTGATGGGGGAGTCGGGCAGGTCCAGGGGCGCGCTGTACATGACGAGCAGCCCGAGGTCGGTGAGCGGGTCACCGAGCGTGGACATCTCCCAGTCCAGGACGGCCTTGATCCGGTCGTCGGTGCCGATCAGGACGTTGTCGAGCCGATAGTCACCGTGTACGACGGCGGGCTTGGGGGAGTTCGGGAGTTCGCGTCCCAGGGCCGCCTGCAGTTCGTCGATCCCGGCGAGCTCACGGTTCCTGGAGGCGTCCAACTGCTTACCCCAGCGGCGCAGTTGCCGGTCGAGGAAGCCCTCGGGCCGGCCGAAGTCCGCGAGGCCCACCTCGGCGGGATCCACCGAGTGCAGTTCGACCAGTGTGTCCACGAGCCCGAGCACCGCGTCGCGGGTGCGCTGCGGGCCGAGCGGGGCGAGCTGCTCGGCGGTGCGGTAGGGCGTGCCCTCCACGAACTCCATGACATAGAACGGCGCGCCGAGCACCGACTCGTCCTCGCACAGCAGCACCGTGCGGGGCACCGGCACGGCCGTCGGGTGCAGCGCGCTGATCACCCGGTGCTCGCGCCTCATGTCGTGCGCAGTGGCCAGCACATGCCCCAGTGGAGGCCGTCGTACGACCCACTTCGCGGCGCCGTCGGTGACCGCGTACGTGAGGTTCGACCGTCCGCCTTCGATCAGTCGGCCGGTCAGGGGGCCGTCCACCAGTCCGGGCCGCTCACGGTCGAGCAGGCCGCGCAACTGGTCGAGATCGAGACCTGGCGGGTGGTCTGGGCTCATCATTGCTCCTACGCACGGAAAACCGGACGTGACTATGATGCCGACCGGTCGGTATGTCGTCCAGTGGGTGCGCGAAACGTGATCGGCGTCTCCCCGGAATCGGTGAGACCGGGGAGACGCCGGGTTGGCCCGAGGACTCAGTGGTCGTCCCAGTGCCCCTCGTGCTCGGCGTGCCGGTGGCCGTCGTGGACGTAGTCGAGGTGGTCGCCGTGCGCCACCGCGGAGTGGCCGCAGCCCTCGCCGTGCTGGTGGCCGTGGCCGTCGTGCGCGACATGGCCGCTCGGCTCGCACTCGTCCCAGTGGCCGGAGTGCTCGCGGTGCAGATGTCCGTCGTGCGCGTAGTCGACGTGGTCCCCGTGCCGCACCTCGGCGTGGCCGCAGTCCGGGCCGTGGACGTGCTCGTGGGTGGGGTGCTCCTGATGAAGGAGGGTCATGGTGCTCACCTTCGGAAGTGGCGTGGAATGACGGCTCAGGCTAACGCTCCAAACCATCCTAATTCCGGCAATTCAGTCTTATGTGCCGACCGGGTACCCCGGAGGGTCGAGGAGGAGGCGAGGCGATCGGCCTTCGCGACCGGCTCTCAGAACACCAGTGCCGCCGCGCACACGGCCAGTGCCAGCGTGCACAGGGTGGCCGCCGTCGCGTGCCGGGGCGTGAGCGCGGGCGGGCCGCTCGGGCCCGCGGTCGCCAGCGCGTGGATGCGGCGGTGGGCGACCGCCAGGAAAGCCAGCCACAGCGCGCAGCACAGCGCGCAGGCCACGACACCGGCCGCCGAGCCGCCGCTTTGCAGCGCCGTCTTCATGGCGAGTACGGCGGCGACGGTGCTGGAGAGGGTCGTACGGCGCCAGGCCAGGCGCGTGCGTTCCGGCTGGAGGCCCGGGTCCCGTCCGTCCCCGGGGGGCGGGGTCATCGGGTCATCCCGCCCAGCCGGCGAGGACGACGACGAGCATCGCGATGGCGACGACCGCGACGGCGATGCTCAGTATCGCCGGGAAGCGGGAGACCGGCAGGTCTTCGCCTCTGCGCATCGCGCACTCGCAGCGGATCCAGTGGTTGACCGCGCGCAGTGCGCACAGGACGCCTGCCGCCAGCAGGGCGAGGGCCAGGCCGACTCGCCAGCCCCAGCGCAGGTCGGGGAGGAACTGGTCCACGGCGAAGCCGCCGCCGATGAGGGCGAGTGCTGTGCGCAGCCAGGCGAGGAAGGTCCGCTCGTTCGCCAGGGAGAACCGGTAGTCCGGCGTTCCGCCTTCCGCCCGGATCTCCTGAGGCGCGAACCACAACCGGACATTCCGCACGACTTCGATCACGTCGAGGACGATACCGGGCCGGGGTCGGGTGGTCTTTCGCCCCCTCCCCGAACCCAACTCCGGAAGGGCTGCTTTCAGCTTTCAGCCCGTCGTGGGGGTCCCCCCGCTCGAGCGAAGCCCTCGGCATACCCCCGCCCTCCTCGCGGTACCTTCATGCGGCGGCGGCGAGCTCAGCCGCCGCGCTCACCGCCGTCCCCGTGCTCGGGGCCCCGTCGTACGCCGCCGAAACGGCCGCCACGCCTTCGTACCGCTGGCGCAAC
>NZ_JBEZKJ010000049.1:0-62310 GCF_040651675.1 Streptomyces sp. NPDC048415
GACCTCCTTGCGGCGCGCGTCCGTCGCCACGACGAAGGGACCCTCGACATCGGCCTCGGCCGCGTAGGCGAGCCCGTCGGCCCCGGGCCGCAGCGCGCCCTCGCGCGCGAACCGGGCGAAGGCCCGCAGCCCCGGCAGCGGCGCGGTCAGCCGGTCCACGAAGGACCGCGGCCACACCCGCCGCTCCCCGAGCGGACGCGGCTCGGCGAGCGGACGCGGCTCGGCGAGCGGCCCGAGAGGAAGGGCCGAAGACAGCTGCCCGGCCGCCGCCGGGCTCGGAGAGGACACCGGTTCGTCGGTGTCCTCGGCGCTCGTACTCGTGGTCGTGGTCGACTCGGACTGTTGCGTCATCGAGGAGACTCCCGTCGCTGAGCGTCGTCGCGGAGATCGTCGAAGGCCGACCCCAACAGGGTCAACGCGCGTTGCACATGGGGCAGTTCCCACGGAGTGGGTGACATGACGCATGCCGCCCGCTCCTCGTCCGTGCGACCGAGCAGCGGCCCGGTGTCCAGGCGGACCCGGAGCGCCCCGAGGTCGTCGCCGAAGCGGTGGCCGCCCGGCGCGGGCATACCGAGCCGGGCGGTGAGGAAGTCCTCGAGGTCCTGCGCGTCGCCGACGCCGTGCGCGCCGAGCGGGTCACGCAGCGGACCGAGGTCCACGTACAGGTGTCTGCCCGCCTGCGGGGGCCGCGCGACCGCGCCCGCGCCGACCACGGCGTGGTGCGCGGCGGCGGCCACGCGCGCGTGCAGGCGCGCGGCGGCCGTGACCCGCTCGGTGACCGGACCGGGCTCGCCGAGCGCGTAACCGGCCGCCGCGGCGACCGGTTCGGCGATCCGGGCGCCAAGGACCGTGAGCACGTCCAGGACGCGGGCACGCAGCCGGGCCCCGGCGTCGTTGTCCGGGAAGCGGGCCACGGCGGCCGGCCAGCCCTGCGGCAGGAAGGCCCCCGCGAGGTCCGTGATGACGGTGACCTCGGCCGGGAGCATCTCGGCGGGGCTGAGCAGCACCGTGTCGTGCGGCTGGTGCAGCGTGTCGCGCCAGGTCTCGTCGCTGACGACATGCAACCCCTCGCTGACCGCGGCCTCGACGGTCTCGTGCACCACCTCGGGCGGCGCGACGGTGGCGGTGGGGTCGTCGGCCACGGACAGCACGAGCAGACGCGGCTCGCCGCCCTCGGTACGGACCCTGCGGACGGTCTCCAGGAGGGCATACGGATCCGGGACGCCGCCGCACTCCGCGGGCGTCGCCACATGGAACACCGATCTGCCCAACAGGCGTGCCTGCGGTGCCCACCAGGCGGCGCACGGGCGCGGCACCAGGACGTCGCCGCCGAGCGCGCCGGTCAGCGCGAGCAGCAGCGCGGGGGCGCCGGGCGCGGCGGCCACCCGGTCGGGCGCTACGGGCAGTCCGCGCCGGTCCCAGTAGCCGCAGGCGGCGTCGAGGAGCACGGGGCCGCCGCCCGAGGGGGCGGTCTCGGCGCGGTCCGCGGCGGCGGTCAGAGCGGAGCGGAGTTCCGGCAGCACGGGCAGACCGTGATCCGGGAGGGGCGGGCCATAACGGACGGGCCCGTGCCCCTCCGGATCCGTCCGCCGCATACGTGCCTCCGCGCAGTCCGCTCTGTTTCCGCCGGGTGGACCTGTCCCTCGCTCGCCTCTCAACCCTTCGTACGGTCCCGCTCGCCCCCTTGGCCTCTGACTACCCCGGCGCCCGCTCTCCCATGGGCGCCGGTCCAGGTTGCGCGTGTCACATGCGTCAGCCGCCCGCGGACCGGCCCCCGCGGAGCAGCCGGTGCACGGCCGCGCCGAGCGCACCCGCGATCAGGATGCTCCCGGCGATCAGGGCCGGGAGGGAATCGGTGAAGGCGCCGCCCTCACCGGCGTGCACCCCCTGCTGGACAGGAGGCGGGCGTTCCCCGGTGGAGTGCGCGTCGGCGGACTGCTCGTCGGCGGAGTGCGTGTCGGTGGAGTGCACGTCGGCCGACTGCTCGTCCGCGGAGTGCGCGTCAGTGGAGTGGGTGTCGGCGGAGTGGGTGTCGGCGGACTGCTCGTCCGCGGAGTGCACGTCGGTGGAGGGCACGTCGGCCGACTGCTCATCGGCGGAGTGCGCATCGGTGGAGTGGGTGCCGGTGGAGGGCACGTCGGGCGGCTGCTCGTCCGCGGGCGCGTCAGTGGAGTGCACGTCGGCCGACTGCTCGTCCGCGGAGTGCGCGTCAGTGGAGTGCACATCAGTCGAGTGCACGTCGGCCGACTGCGCAGCGCTGGAGTGTGCGGGCGCGGAGTGCGTGTCGGCGGAGCCATGCGCCACCGTGTACGAGGCGGTCCACGCCTTCTCCTGGCCGCCCGGCGCCACGGGGCACACACCGTCGACGCCCCACTGGGACTCAGGGTCCACCGCGTCCGGGCTGTCCTCGGAGTTACCGCCGGGCGGGATGTGGGCCGTACCCCGGTAGGCGGCGCCCGCGGCGTTCTCGTCGTTGCCCTCGACCCGGCGCAAGTGGACCTTGCCGTCCTCGAAGCCCTGCGAGGCCGCGTCGATGAACTCGGGAGCGCCCGCGCCCATCGCGTCGCAGGTGACGGAGATGGTGACGGTGCCGCCGGGTTCGACGGAGCCTGGGCTGACCTCCGCGGCCGGATCCGCGAACGCGGCCGACGCGGCGGCGCCCAGGGCCACACCGGCCAGTGCGGTGGCGGACAGGACACAGGCGGTACGGCGCATGGGCTGGGCTCCTTCGGCGGGGCGCTGACCGGGGGCACGGCCGTCGTGCCCCCGGAGCCCATCACAGCCCGCCGCGCGGCCCGGCGCGCGCGGCCGGGCACCATTCGCGGGACACAGACGCCCGAGCGGGTGACGCGCAGGGAGCCGTCGCCCGCCCCCGGGATCCGTCGCCCGTCAGTTCGACATGGAGACGAGTTCCTTCTCCAGACCGCGCCCGCGCCGGTCCACGACGGCCCAGGCGACGTCGGACAGCTTGCGGTTGGCGCCCTGCGAGATACGGCGCAGTACCCCAAAGGCCATGTCCGCGTCGCAGCCCAGTACGTGCATGACGATGCCGCAGGCCTGGTCGACGACGGGCCGGCTGCGCAGCGCGGTGGCGAGCTGGTCGACTTCGGTGAGCGCGGCGCGGTAGGAGCGGTCGCGGACAAGGCAGGTCGCGGCGAGGTCGCCGAGCGCGCGGGCGGGGCCGTGCGGCGCGTCCTCCAGGGCACCGGGCCGGAAGCTGTAGAGGCTGAGGGTGAAGGTCAGTCCGGAGCGCCGGAACGGCATGGTGACGCTGGAGCGCACACCGGAGTCGAGGGCCATGGCGCGGTACTCCGGCCAGCGTTCCTCGCTCAGCAGGTCCGTCGAGTCGACCGGTGCCCCGCGTTGCAGCGCGGCGGGTATCGGTCCGTCGCCGGAGCGGAGCTGGACCGAGACGAGTCCGGCGAGGTCGGGATGGGTCACCGCGGCGGGCCGTTCCGTGCCGCCTTCGACCACCATGCTGCTGGCGCCACAGCAGTCGGCGGTGCAGCGGGCGGCCTGCTCGGCGAGTTCGGAGAGCCTCCTTCCTGGGAGGGCGGACTCGGGTGATTCCGTGCCCATGTAGTCGAGTCGGTCATGGTCCGGCATGGTTCACTCCCCCTCTCGTCCGCTTTTTCCTCTTCTTCGCGCTTGCCCGCTCGCCCCCGTGGAAAACTGTTTCTCTGGGTTCCACCCCCGCCGCCCCGGGGACATGCCGCCCGGGTTACGTTCAACGCATGGCGGAGACGGACGAATTCGGTGAGGAACTCGCGGACTTCCTGCGCCGGGTCGCGGAGTTGAAGGCGGCGCGGTCCGTGCCGCCGAGCGAGCTTCCGACGGTCCTCGACGCGGCGATCTTCGAACTCGATCATGTGGCCGACCAGCTGTGGCCGTGGTACCAGCGGCTGTCCTCGGGCGGCCCGTCCGGCACCGCCTCGGTGGACCGCCAGGAGCAGCAGCTCCTCAAGGCCCTCTTTCAACGGGTACCGGTACCTCTGGCGCTGGTGGACCGGGAGACGGTGGTGCGCCGGCTGAACTTCGCGGCGACCTCCTTCACCAGGGTCCGCGCCGGCTACGCGACCGGGCGGCCGCTGACCGGGTTCCTCGCGCACGCGGACCGTGCCGCTTTCCGCTCGCAGGCGGCGGCGGTGGCCCGCGGCGAGGGCGACCGCAGTCTCACCGTGCACCTCCAGCAGCAGCCCTCGGTGCCGGTGCGCGCGACGCTCACCGCGCTGCGGCCCAGTGGCGAACCGCGTACCGCCGTACTCGTCGTACTGCAGCCCGTGGGTTCCCGGGTGCCGTCGCAGGAGCGCCAGCCGGGCCCGGCCCCCAGCCTCAGCGAGACCACGCGGCACACGGCGCTGATGGACCTGGTGGATGCCATGACCACGACGCTGCTGAGTGCGCCCCGCGGCGACCGTTCCGCGGTCCTCGGACGGGCGGCCGAGGTGCTGCACGGGCGGTTCGCGGACTGGGTGGTGGCCGACGTCGGGGCGGCTCGGCTGTCCCGGACGACCGTGCTGGGCCCTGCGGAGTTCCCCGAGGAGGTGGCGGCCGTGGCCGGGCAGGATCCCGCCGCGTGCCCCCTCGTCGTCGAGGCGGCACGCGGTGGTTCCCTCGCCCTTCAGGTGCGTCCCGAGGACCCGGACGCCTTCGGCCGTGACGCCTCGGGCGCCCCTGTCCTCGTACGCGCGAATGTGACGTCGCTGCTCTGCGTGCCCCTGACCACCGCGTCAGGGCCCGTGCGGGGCGTCCTCACCCTGTTTCGCAGCGGGGCCCGGCTGGCCTTCTCGATGGCCGAGGCGCAGGCGATGGACATGATGTCCCGTCACCTGGCGCTGGCGCTGGACGCGCCGTGAGGAACGGGGCCCCTGCGGGACCGGCCTGTGCGCTTACGCCGCGTCGCGCATCACCTGGTCGCGCAGTCGGTTGCAGCAGCGGCTGATCAGCCGGGAGACGTGCATCTGGGAGATGCCGAGTTCGTCGGCGATACGGCTTTGGGTCATGTCGTTGAAGAACCGCATGTAGAGGATGGCGCGTTCCCGTTCTGGCAGGGCCTGCAGTCGCGGTTTGACGGCCTCGCGGTCGATGACGGTGTCGAGGGCTGGGTCGGGCGAGCCGAGGGCGTCGCTGAGCGAGTAGCCGTCCTCGCTGCCCGGCAGTTCGGCGTCCAGGGAGAGAGCGGTGAAGCTCTCCAGGGCCTCCAGGCCGGTCAGTACGTCCTCCTCGCTCATCCTGGCGCGCTCGGCGATCTCCGCCACGGTGGGCCTTCGGCCCGACACGCTCTGCGACAGGTCCTGATAGGCGAAGCGGACCCGGTTGCGCAGGTCCTGGACCCGCCGGGGTACGTGCAGGGTCCACATGTGATCGCGGAAGTGCCGTTTGATCTCTCCGGTGATGGTCGGCACGGCGTAGCTCTCGAAGGCGTTTCCAAGTTCGGGGTCATAGCGGTCGACCGCCTTGACCAGGCCCAGCGCCGCGACCTGGCGCAGGTCCTCATAGCTCTCGCCGCGGCTGCGGAAGCGTCCCGCGAGCCGTTCGGCCATCGGCAGCCAGGCCTCGACGATCTCCTCGCGGAGCGTGTCGCGCTGCTGGCCCGCGGGGAGCGTGGCGAGCTTGCGGAATGCCTCTACGGTGTCGGGGGCGTCGTCGTGCGGGTGGTGCTTCGCGCTCGCTTGAGTTCGCATGGTGCGTCGCAACTCCCTTGGGGGTGCGGTGTGTTGGACAGTCACCGTGGGAGCGCACCCGTACGCCCGGACGGGTACACCCGTGGCGCGGTTTCGCCGCTCCCACGGACGTGCCTCCTGTCCGAAGCACTGGGACTGCGTCTGCCCCGGCCCATGCGGGACAAACACCGGCATGTTTTCCCGTGGGGGCGGTGGTGACTCGACAGGTGCTCCCCCTGTCCCCGCGTTTCCCCCGGGAGGTCCCTGATGAGCACCAAGGTCGGCGATCATGTCCTGCAGCGGCTGCGAGAGTGGGGTGTCGAGCAGGTCTTCGGCTATCCCGGCGACGGCATCAACGGCCTTCTCGCCGCCTGGGGCCGGGCCGAGGACCAGCCACGGTTCATCCAGTCACGGCACGAGGAGATGTCCGCGTTCCAGGCGGTCGGCTACGCCAAGTTCAGTGGCCGCCTCGGTGTGTGCGCGGCGACCTCCGGGCCCGGCGCGATCCATCTCCTCAACGGGCTGTACGACGCCAAGCTCGACCACGTTCCGGTGCTCGCGATCGTCGGCCAGACACACCGCACCGCGATGGGCGGCTCCTACCAGCAGGAAGTCGATCTCCAGACGCTCTTCAAGGATGTCGCCTCCGACTTCGTGGAGACCGTGACCGTCCCCGAACAGTTCCCGAACGTGCTGGACCGCGCGATCCGTACCGCGTACGCGCGCCGCGCCCCGACCGCCGTGATCATCCCCGGAGACGTCTAGGAGCTCGACTACTCGCCTCCCACCCACGAGTTCAAGATGGTCCCTTCCAGCCTGGACCGCAGTGCCTGGACGGCGATTCCCTCGCGGGAGTCCCTGGAGCGGGCCGCCGAGATCCTCAATTCCGGTGACAAGGCGGCGATCCTGATCGGACAGGGCGCGGCCGGGGCGCGGGCCGAGGTCGAGCGGATCGCCGAACTGCTCGGCGCGGGCGTCGCCAAGGCGCTGCTCGGCAAGGACGTCCTGAGCGACGAACTCCCGTACGTCACCGGCTCGATCGGCCTGCTCGGCACCCGGCCCTCGTACGAGCTGATGCGCGACTGCGACACGCTCCTGACCATCGGCTCCTCCTTCCCCTACAGCCAGTTCCTGCCGGAGTTCGGCAAGGCGCGGGGCGTGCAGATCGACATCGATCCGCACATGGTGGGGATGCGTTATCCGTACGAGGTGAATCTCGTCGGCGACGCGAAGGCGACCCTGGAGCGGCTGATCCCGCTGCTGGACACGGACCGCGGGCGGGAGTGGTACGACACGGTGTGCGCGAACGTCACGCGCTGGCGCGAGGTGATGGAGCGGCGCGCGGAGCTGTCGGCCGACCCGATCAACCCTGAGTACGTGGCCCGCGCCCTCGATCCGCTGCTGCCGGACAACGCGATCGTCACATCCGACTCCGGGTCCACGGCCAACTGGTACGCACGGCATCTGACGATGCGGCCCGGCATGCGGTCGTCCCTCTCCGGCACGCTGGCGACGATGGGCTGCGCAGTGCCGTACGCGATCGGCGCCAAGTTCGCGCATCCGGACCGGCCGGCGATCGCGCTGGTCGGGGACGGGGCGATGCAGATGAACGGGCTCGCGGAGATGATCACCGCCGCCAAGTACCGCGACCGCTGGGAGGACCCGCGGCTGGTCGTCGGCGTCTGGAACAACCACGACCTCAACCAGGTCACCTGGGAGATGCGCGCCATGGAGGGCGCTCCGTCCTTCCTGCCCTCTCAGCAACTCCCGGACGTGCAGTACGCCGCCTTCGCACGCTCCCTCGGTCTGACCGGCATCCGCGTGGAGAAGCCGGAGGAGGTGGAGGCCGGCTGGCGGGCCGGTCTGGAGGCCGACGGTCCCGCGGTGATCGAGTTCCTCACCGACCCTGCGGTCCCGCCGATTCCGCCGCACGCCACCTGGGACCAGATGGAGGCGACGGCGGCCTCGATCCTGAAGGGCGATGCCGACCGGGGCTCCGTGGTCCGCCAGGGCTTCAAGGCGAAGGTGCAGGAGTTCCTGCCGGGCCGGGACAAAAAGTAGCGCGGGGCGCTCCACCGCGCGGGGCAAACGGAATGCGGGACGAACGCAACACGGGGCAAGAAGCAGCGCGGGACAAGAAGCAGCGCGGACGCGGGCCCCGGCGCCGGGTGACGGTGCCGGGGCCCGTGTGTCGTCCCGTTCAGCGGCCCAGGACGGCCCCTTCGGGCTGTTCGGGTTCCTGGACGGGCGGCAGCATCAGTTCCTCGTAGCGGCCCAGCGCCAGCACGACGCCGAGCATCACGACCGGAATGATCACAGCGATCACCGCCATGGCCTGTCCTTCCCCAGGAGAAACGCGGTGCGGGGGGTGCGGACCGGGTCTCCCCGCGCGGGACGGACAAACGTGTCGACTCCGGGTCCATGGGTACGCGACGACCACCCCCGAACACCTGGAGGGAGTCATGCAGCGAGGCAGCGACCGGCTGAACGTCCACCGGGACGACGAGATGAAACACGAACTGCAGGGCCTGCTCAGGTCCGGCCACCCCACGCGGGTGGAGGAGTGGCACGATCCCGAGCCGACCGCCGACGACTACCCGGAGATCGCGGGCGGGCCCGTGAACCGGGCGTCCGCCTCCGTGGAGAAGGTGCAGCTGGAACTGGCGCGGATCCTTGGCCGTACCTCCTTCCCCGCAGGTCCCCGGGACCTGATCGACACGCTGCGGAGCAAGAACGCTCCGGACAGCCTCATCGAGGCGGTGGAGCGACTGCCGCGCAAGACCCGCTACGCCACGGCGCGGGAACTGGCCACGGCGCTCATCCCCGCCGAACGACCCGAAGACAACGCATAGCCGACCGGCTCAGGGGTACTGCGGGCGTCGTCACGCGCATGTGCCCGCACCCCCTCAGCCGGGGAACGCAGGAAGGCCCAAACACCCATGGCAGATACCGTCAGGGAAGTCATGACGCCGGGCGTCGTCGCGGTCCGGCCGGACGCCTCGCTCGTCGAAGCCGCGCAGCTGATGCGCGCCCAGGACATCGGCGATGTCCTGGTGGCCGGCGATCACCAGGTCATCGGGGTGCTCACCGACCGTGACATCGCGGTGCGAGCCGTCGCCGACGGCGCCGACCCGCTGACCGTGAGCGCCCAGGCCGTGTGCACGCCCAACCCGGTGGTCATCGGCCCCGACGATGCCGTGTCCACGGCGGTCGAGCTGATGCGCGACCACGCCGTGCGCCGGCTGCCGGTCGTGGAGGCCGGACAGCCCGTGGGCATGGTGAGCCTCGGAGACCTGGCCCTGGCGCAGGACCCGGGCTCGGCGCTCGCCGACATCAGCCGCGCCGAGCCGGACGGCGGCCCGGGCACGGCTCTCGCATGAGCGGGGCTGCCGTCTTGGACCTCACGCGGATGAGCCGCGACCGGGCCGCCGAGATCAGGGCCCCGGGCTCAGCCGTCGACGTGGGCGACGCCACGACCCGCTACCTCCTGTACGGGCTGCTGCCCTCCTGGTTCGCGCCGGGCCTCGCCGACTGGGTGATGCACCGGCGTACCCGGATCGAGGACACGGCCGGTACGAAGGAGTCCCTGATCCACTCGCTGATGATGACCGAGGTCGGCATCCCGATCGCGCTGACCCTGCGCTACGAGGTCAACCCGCTGTTGTTGTCCGTGCAGTTGGCCGGCGCCGCGGTCCACGAGGCCACCGCGCTGTGGGACGTCCGGACAGCGGTGCACAGCGAGCGGGAGGTCAAACCGATCGAACAGCACATCCACAGCTTCCTCGAGTCGCTGCCCTTCGCGGCGCTCGCCTCGCTGATGTGTCTGCACTCCGACCAGGTCAAGTCCCTGTTGCGTGGCGGGCGCCCGGATCCGAACGCCTGGCGTCTGGTGCCCCGGCGGCGCCCGTTGTCGCGGGGCTATCTGGCCGGCATCGGGGTGGCGATCGGCACCTGTGTGGCACTGCCGTACGGCGAGGAGCTGCTGCGCTGCCGCCGGGCGGCCAGGGCCCGCAGGAAGCAGGCCGAGGACGAGGCCATATGGCAAGCCGGGAAAGGAGATTGAGCAGCCATGCGTATAGCATTCCTGATGGCGCCGGAGGGCGTCGAGCAGATCGAACTGACCGATCCCTGGCAGGCGGTGACCGACGCCGGACACGAGGCCGTCCTCGTGTCGACCAAGTCGGGGAAGATCCAGGCCTTCAACCATCTCGACAAGGCGGACACCTTCCCCGTGCAGGAGGTCGTCGGCGAGACATCGGCCGACTCCTTCGACGGACTGGTCCTGCCGGGCGGCGTGGCGAACCCGGACGCCCTGCGCATGGACGAGAAGGCGGTGTCCTTCGTCCGTGACTTCTTCGACCAGGGCCGCCCGGTCGCAGCGATCTGTCACGCCCCGTGGACCCTCGTGGAGGCGGACGTGGTCTCCGACCGCGTGCTGACCTCCTGGCCGAGCCTGCAAACGGACCTGCGCAACGCGGGCGCCACCTGGGTGGACGAGCAGGTCCGGATCTGCGACCACGGCCCCAACATTCTGATCACCAGCCGCAAACCGGACGACCTGAAGGCGTTCCGCGAGGCCGTCCTCACCGAGTTCTCGAAGGCTGCCGGCTGACGCGGCAGGCTGCCGGCTGAAGCGGCCGACCATCCATGCGGCCGCCCCGGGCGGCGGCTCCCCACGTTCGGGAGCCGCCGCCCGCGCCGTCCCGCCAGGACAGGGCGTGATCGTGCCGCTCAGGCCCCTCCGGGGCCCCGTTCGCGGGCGCCCTCGCATTCCCGGGTGCCCTCGCGTTCCCGGGCGCCCTCGCGGGTGCGGCCGGCGGCGACCGGGCGGCGCGGGTGGCGGCGCAGGTATTCGCCCTCCAACTGCGCCATGCGCTCGTTGTGGACGCGCAGGGCGTCGTTCGAACCGTGCAGGAGCGTGTCGTGGCGCGTGCGGTGGATCGTTTCCAATTCCCTCATCAGCTGCTGGTCGTCCAGCTGGCCCGGGTCGACTCCGGTCATTGTGGTACCCCGCTCGTCGTGTCCTTCGGTGCGGTCCGGGTACCCGCCCGGCAAGCATTACCCGAGCGGCATCCGGGAGGGAGCCATGGATCTCGCCTTTCTTCAACCACTCTACGAACACCCCGGGCCCTGGGCCTCCGCGTACGTCGACACATCCCGGCATTCGGAGGCCATGGCCCATGAGCGCTCCCTGACGGCGGCCGCCGTCTCCCGGGAGCTCGCCGACCAGGGAGCGGACCAGGCGACGTGCCGAGCCGTGCGCGCGGCGGTCGAGGAGCTGCCCCCCTCCGGCGCCCGTGGCAGGGCGCTGTTCGCCCGCGCGGGCACGGTGGTCCTCGATCCGCCGCTGGCCGGCGCGCCGCCGGGCCCGTCCGCGTCCTGGGCGCCCCTGCCGCACACGGCCCCGCTGCTGGAGCTGGCCGGGGAGGACCCGGTTTGCGTGGTCGCCTACGTCGACCGGCGGGGCGCGGACTTCGAGCTGCGCAGCGGGCTCGGCAGCCAGGAGGCCGGTTCGGTCACCGGCAAGCAGTGGCCCCTGCACCGTACGAGTTCGGCCGACTGGTCGGAGCGGCACTTCCAGCTCAAGGTGGAGAACACCTGGGAGCACAACGCCGCCGAGATCGCCGAGGCCCTGGCCGCCTGCCAGGACGAGACCCGCGCCGACCTGCTGATCCTGGTCGGCGACGAGCGCGAGCGGCGCGCCGTGCACGAGCGGCTCCCGAAGCGGGTCAAGCACCTCGCGGTGGAGGCCCCGCACGGCGCCGGCAGCCGTCTGCTGGACGAGGACGTGGAGCGGATCCGGGCGGAGCATGTGCACCGCAGGGCGGCTGATGAACTCGAGCGGTTCCTGGCCGCCCGCGCGCCGGACGCCGAGGGACGCCCGGGCGCGGTCGAGGGCGTGCCCGCGGTGGTCGAGGCGGCGCGCGAGCACCGTATCGACGAGCTGCTGCTGCGCCCCGAGGCGCCGGACACCCACCGCTCGGTGTGGGTCGGCCCGGACCCGGACCAGATCGCCGTACGACGCACCGAGGTGACGGCCCTGGGCGAGCAGGACGCCTGGCCGGCCCGCGCGGACGACGCGCTGCTGCGGTCGGCGGTGACGACCGGCGCCCCGGCGATTTCGGTGACCACCGCGACACCGGACGAGGTGCCGGTGGGCGGCCTGGGGGCGCTGCTGCGCTGGAAGTGATCCGGGGCTCGTGGGACCCGGCAGGCCGGTGTTACCGGGCCCGCTCCACGCGGCGCTCGTCCCACACCGGCTCCTGGGTCTCCCGCACCCGGCCGTCGGAGCCGAAGACCAGGTAGCGGTCGAAGGAGCGGGCGAACCAGCGGTCGTGGGTGACCGCGAGGACCGTGCCCTCATAGGCCTCCAGGCCCTCCTGGAGCGCTTCCGCGGACTCCAGGTCGAGGTTGTCGGTCGGTTCGTCGAGCAGCAGGGCCGTGGAGCCCTCCAGCTCCAGCAGGAGAATTTGGAAGCGGGCCTGCTGTCCGCCGGACAGCTTCTCGAAACGCTGCTCGGCCTGGGCGGTCAGCTCGTAGCGGCGCAGCCGGGACATCGCTGCGCCGCGGTCCTGGGCGTGCTCGGTCCACAGGATGTCGAGCAGGGCGCGGCCCTGAAGTTCGGGGTGGGCATGCGTCTGCGCGAAGTGGCCGGCGACGACCCGCGCGCCGAGCTTCCACTCGCCGGTGTGGGCGACGGTGTCACCCGCGAGCAGGCGCAGGAAGTGCGACTTCCCGGAGCCGTTGGAGCCGAGGACGGCGACCCGCTCGCCGTAGTAGACCTCCAGGTCGAAGGGGTTCATCAGGCCGGTGAGCTCGAGCCCCTTGCAGGTCACGGCCCGCACACCGGTACGCCCGCCGTGCAGGCGCATCCGGATGTCCTGCTCGCGCGGCGGCTCCGGGGGCGGTCCGGCCTCCTCGAACTTCCGCAGCCTGGTCTGCGCGGCCTGGTACCGGGACGCCAGTTCATGGCTGATGGAGGCCGCCTGGCGCAGATTCAGGACGAGCTTCTTGAGCTGGGCGTGCTTCTCGTCCCAGCGACGCCGTAGCTCCTCGAAGCGGGCGAACCGCTCCCGCCGTGCTTCGTGGTACGTCGCGAAGCCGGCGCCGTGGACCCACGCGTCCGCGCCGGCGGGGCTCGGCTCGACGCTCACGATCTTCTGGGCGGCGCGGGCCAGCAGCTCGCGGTCGTGGGAGACGAAGAGCACGGTCTTGCGGGTCTCCCCCAGCCGCTCCTCCAGCCAGCGCTTGCCGGGTACATCGAGGTAGTTGTCCGGCTCGTCCAGCAGCAGCACTTCGTCCGTGCCGCGCAGCAGCGCCTCCAGCACGAGCCGCTTCTGCTCACCGCCGGACAGGGTCCGCACCAGGCGCCACTGCGCCTTCTCGTACGGGATGCCGAGGGCGGCCGTCGTACAGATGTCCCAGAGCGTCTCGGACTCGTACCCGCGTACCTCGGCCCAGTCGGACAGGGCCTGCGCGTAGCGGAGCTGCGCGGCCTCGTCGTCCACGGTCATGAGCGCGTGCTCGGCCGCGTCCACGGCCTGGGCGGCCTCCCGGATCCGCGGCGGGGCCACCGACACGAGCAGGTCCCGTACGGTCCTCTCGTCGCGTACGGATCCCACGAACTGGCGCATCACGCCAAGACCGCCGCTCACGGTGACGCTTCCGCCGTGCGGCTTCAGCTCCCCCGAGATCAGCCGCAGCAGCGTCGTCTTCCCGGCTCCGTTGGGCCCCACGAGGGCCACCACGGCGCCTTCCCCCACCCGAAACGACACATCGCCGAGCAGCGCCCTCCCGTCGGGAAGGTAGTACTCAAGATGCGCGGCTTCGAGATGTCCCATGGGCAGGCATTCTCCGGGGACGCAGGGCCGCTGGGCAAACGCGTTTCGTGTCTCAGCCCGTCCGGGGTTTGAGGACGAGCGCGAAGCGCGACTACGGGGGTCTGGGGGCGGGGCCCCCAGATACGGGACGGGCAGGGGCGGAGGGGGGCGGAGGAGGCGAAAAACCGCCTGTCCGGGGTACACGCCCGCCATGACCGCAGACGTCGACCTCACCGTCCGCCCCCCGGGGCACCACGTCCTCAGGGACCGCCTGCTCGCAACGGACTGCCGCCTGTTCGAGGCGGTGGCCGCCCGCCACTGGCCCGGCTGCGACCGCCTGCTGCCGAAGCTGAGCCGGACCGCGAACCACGGCGTGCTGTGGTTCGCCGCGGCGGCCGCCATCGCCGCGAGCCGTACCCCGAGGGGCCGTCGAGCGGCCGCCCGGGGCCTCGCCTCGCTGACCCTCGCGTCCGCCACGATCAACACCCTGGGCAAGCGCACGGTGCGCCGCCCGCGACCGCTCCTGGACCCCGTCCCCCTGGTCCGCCAGCTGAAGCGGCAGCCGATCACCACCTCGTTCCCGTCCGGCCACTCCGCCTCGGCGGCGGCCTTCGCGACGGGTGTGGCCCTGGAGTCCCGCGGCTGGGGCGCGGCCGTGGCACCGCTGGCCGGCGCGGTCGCCCTGTCCCGCGTCTACACGGGCGTGCACTTCCCGAGCGACGTCCTCGCGGGCGCCGCCCTGGGTGTGGGCGCCGCCTATGCCGTACGGGGTCTGGTGCCGACCCGCGCTCCGCTGCCGCCGCCCGGCCGCCCCCACGTCGAAGCGCCCGCGCTGCCCGAGGGCGAGGGTCTGGTCATGGTGGCCAACAAGGGCGCCGGCACCGCGGACCGAGTGAGCGCCGTGCGCGACGCCCTGCCTCAGGCGCGGACCGTGGAGTGCGAACCGTCCGACGTCAGGGCCGAGTTGGAGAAGGCGGCGACCTACGCTCGCGTCCTCGGCGTGTGCGGCGGCGACGGCACCGTCAACGCCGCCGCCGAGATCGCCGTGCGCCACGGCCTGCCCCTCGCCGTCCTCCCGGGCGGCACCCTGAACCACTTCGCCCTCGACCTCGGGGTGGAGGACGTACGCGATCTGAGCCGCGCCCTGCGACAGGGCGACGCGATCCGCGTGGACGTGGGCCTGTTCTCCTCCGGGGACACGCGGGGCTGCTTCCTCAACACCTGCAGCCTGGGCGTCTATCCGGAGCTGGTGCGGGAGCGCGAGCGGTGGTCCGGGCGGATCGGCGGCTGGCCGGCCGGGGTGCTCGCGGCGCTGCGTGTGCTGCGCGCCGACCGCCATCCGCTGGAGGCGAAGTTCAGGGGCGTGGCCCATCCGCTGTGGCTGCTGTTCGCCGGAAACGGCCTGTACTACCGCATGGGCATGACCCCCGGCCGCCGCGTCGACCTCGCGGACGGACATCTGGACGTACGCGTGGTGCACGGTGGCCGCCGCCCCGCCCTGCGCCTGCTGGCCGCGGCCGTCGCGGGACCGCTGACCCGCTCCCCCGCCCACGCGGCGGTACGAGTCTCCCGGCTGCGCCTGGACGGCGTGGCCCCCGGCACGCTTCTCGCCTACGACGGTGAAGTCACCGAGGTGGAAGGCGAGGTGACATTGCGGAAGGTCCCGGAAGCGCTGACCGTCTACCGGCCGCTGCCCAGCCGCTGACGTCCACATAGCAAGACACGAGTCTCACCATTCGACATCCGCGCGTACGGTGACAGTTGTCGCCCGGCGGAGCGGTGCCCCCGCCGGGCCCGTACGAGAAGGGGAACGGTCATGTCGAAGTCACAGGAGACCGCCGTCTACACGCACGGCCACCACGAGTCCGTGCTGCGTTCGCACGTCTGGCGCACCGCCGCCAACTCGGCGGCCTATCTGCTCGACTCGCTGAAGCCCCATATGAAGGTCCTGGACATCGGCTGCGGCCCGGGCACCATCACCGCCGACCTGGCGGCCCTGGTGCCCGAGGGACACGTCACCGCCGTCGACCACGCGCCCGGGATCCTGGACCGCGCCCGGGCCGTCGCGGTCGAACGCGGCCTGCACAACATCGACTTCGCGGTGGCGGACGTCCATGCGCTGGAGTACCCGGACGACACCTTCTGTGTGGTCCACGCCCACCAGGTACTGCAGCACGTGGGCGATCCGGTGCAGGCGCTGCGCGAGATGTACCGGGTCACCAGGCCGGGTGGCTTCATCGCCGTCCGGGACGCGGACTACTCGGCGATGACCTGGTATCCCGAGGCACCGGGTATGGCCGACTGGCAGGACCTGTATCTGCGCGTCGCCCGTGCCAACGGCGGCGAGCCGGCCGCCGGACGGCGCCTGAAGTCATGGGCGCTGGCGGCCGGCATCCGGGACATCACGGCCACGGCCGGCACCTGGACCTTCTCCACCGAGGACGAACGGGAGTGGTGGAGCGGCCTGTGGGCGGACCGGACGCTGGCCTCGGCGTACGCGGACCGCGCCACGGAGGGCGGGCACGCGACGCCCGAGCAGTTGCGGGCCCTGTCGGATGCCTGGCGGGAATGGGGGCGCCAGGAAGACGGCTGGTTCTGCGTCCTGCACGGAGAAATTCTCTGCCGTAAGGAAGTCTAAACGGCCGCCTTCGGGAAACCCGAAGAGCAGGAGGTTCACACTATGGTTCCCATTCTGCTGGTACTGCTTCTGGCCCTGATCCTTTTCGGTGCCGGATTCGCGGTAAAGCTTCTCTGGTGGATAGCACTGGCGGTTATAGTCCTGTGGCTCTTGGGATTCCTGGTGCGCGGCACCAGTGCTTCCGGAGGCAGGGGCCGCTGGTACAGGTGGTAGACCCATTCCCGGCGGATAACCTATTCCCGGGGAAGTAGAGGTCCAAGCGGCCCGAGGTCCAGATTCAGGTCCTCGGGCCGCAGCCCGTACCGCTCACGCAGTTCGGTCATGCGGTCCTCCAGCAGCATGAGCGTGAGCCCGATCCGCTCCTCCTGGTCCTCGCTGAGCTCCCCCGTGTCGAACCGCCGCAGCGCCTGGCGCTCCATGAGCTGGCGCAGCAGTTCGACCACGGTGAGCACGAGCTTGACGAGGTCGCGCTCCACCGTGTCGGGATCGAGGTCCAGACGGTTCCGGTTACTGCCGCTCGTCACGTCGACTCCTTCCAGGGTGCGGGCACCTGCGCGTTCACGGAGCTGATGAGCGCGTTCAGGTCGATGCGGACGAGATCCACGTCCGCGATCCGCAGGGTGATGTCCCCGGTGATCACGACGCCGCCCGCGAGCAGCCGGTCGAGCAGGTCGACCAGGGCGACCTCACGGCGTTCCACCACGGTCACCGCTCCTCCTCGCCGAAGGCGCCGCTGAAGGAGTAGGGCGCCCACGGGCCCGTGAGTTCCACCCGCATTCCGGGCACATCGTCCTTCGTACGGTCGACCAGTTCCACGAATTCCTCGGATTCGGAGCGCGGTACGAGATAGGCGGCATTGAGTACATTGCGGCCGGCGGCATGGGACAGCGCCGCGTTCTGCGGCGCGTGGATCCGGGTGCCTTCCGCATGTTCGGAAAGGGACCCGTGCAGTCGCCGCGCGAATTCCTCGGCGCGTTCCCACATGTTCTCGTGCGCGCGGTTCCGCATACGCCGCTGCCGAAGATAGTCACGTCCCGTTGCCGCTTTCTCCGGCGGCCGGGTCTGCTCCCCTGTCCCCTCGGCTTCGGAATTCTCCAGATAGACCTTGACGCCCCATTCCACCCGCCCGTCGAGCTGGTCGAGCGTCCGCAGGAACTGTTCCTCCCGCTCCTGCATCATCGTGCGTACGCCGCTGTCGTCGCGGAACACGGTGGCGAGCCGGAGCGGCAGCGGGCTGGTGACGACGGTGAGCGCGTCGACGACCGCCTGGTGGGCGCGGGCGGTCTCACTCAGCCAGTCCAGGTCCTCCAGGTGGGCCCGCAGCGGCTCTTCGGCGAAGTCCCGCTCCGGAACCGAACCGACCACGGCGACCAGGTCGCCGTGGCGCAGTTGCTTGGGCGGGACGCCCGCGATTCCGGTCAGTTCGGCCGACAGCGCGGCCGAGAAGGGACGGCAGATCGCGTAGACGTAGCGCAGTCCGCTCATGAGGTTTCCTCCTCAGGTGCGGCGCGGGAGGTCTCCTCCGGTCCCGCTCGGGAGGTCTCCCTCGCCGATTCCGCTCGGGACGTCGTCTCCCGCTCCCGTCCCGTGCGAGAGGTCTCCCTCGCCGGTTCCACTCGGGAGGTCTCCCGGTGGTCCGCGCGGGAGATCTCCCGCTCCGCTCCCGCTCCCTCCAGCTCGGCGAGCCGGTCGCGCAACTCCCTGTTCTCCCGGGCCAGTTCACTGTGGTGCGCCCGGGACGACAGGGCCGGGTCGTCCTCCCACCAGTCGATGCCCATCTCCTTCGCCTTGTCGACGGAGGCCACGATGAGCCGCAGTTTGATGGTGAGCAGTTCTATGTCCAGCAGGTTGATCCGGATGTCCCCCGCGATCACGATGCCCTTGTCGAGCACCCTCTCGAGGATGTCGGCGAGGTTCGCGCCGCCGCTCTGCCCATAGGGCTCCGGCAGCCTGCCGGCCATGGTCATCGTCGGCCCCGGCTCTCCACGAGCTCTTCCTCATCGGCGTACTCGCCCTCGTCGGCCTGCTCGTCCTCCTCCTCGGGGTACTCGCCGCTCGCCTCGTCCTCGTACTCCGCTTCGCCCTCTTCCAGACCGGGCTCTTCCTCCTCGTCCTCCTCGTCCTCGTACTCGTCCTCGCCCTCCTCCTCGGGAAGGTCCTCGCCCTGGTCCTCGTCCGCCCGCTGCTCCTCGGCGACGGCGTCCTCGTGGCTGCGCACGACCTCGCCGTCACGTATCTCGCCGCGCCAGCCGTCCTCCGCCTCGCCCTTGAGGGTGATGAACCGGGCGAAGTTCTTGAGGTCGAGCCGTGCCCTGCGGCCCTGGGCACGCCAGATGTTGCCGGTCTTCTCGAACAGGCCTTTGGGGTAGTACTCGATGACCAGCAGGATGCGGGTGAGGCTGTCGGTGAGCGGGTGGAAGGAGACGACGCCCTTCGTCGTGCCCTTGGCGCCCTCCGACGTCCAGGAGATCCGGTCGTCCGCCACCTGCTCGGTGGTGTGCGCCTTCCAGCTGCGGTTGGACCAGAAGACCTTGAGCTGCCAGTCGGACGTGATGTCGTCGGCGCGGTTCGCGCTCTTGACGCCCTTCGCGAAGGTGCTGAAGTCCTGGTACTGGGTCCACTGGTCGTACGCCGTGCGCAGCGGCACGCCGACGTCGATGAACTCGAGGATGACCGTGGGCTTGTTGCCGGCGCCGCCCTTGCGCCCGCCCTTGCCGCCGGTCAGGTTCTTGAAGGCACCGACCACGCTGTCCTTGGCCTGGCCCGCACCCAACTCGAGAGCGGACCGCAGCGGCCCCTTGCCTTCGGCCAGCTTGCGTCCGCCGCCGAGGGCGAGTTTGGCGAGGCCCGGGCTGTTGCCCTCGGCGATGTCGTTGAGCTTGCCGGTCGTCTCGCCGAGCTTGTGTCCGACGCCGACCAGCAGCCGCTGCGCCTGGGCGGTCAGATAGGCCTGGACCTCCTCCTTGAGCCGGTCGGCCGCCGCGCTCTGGGCGAGGGAGGTGATCGGATTGTCCTTCGCCTGCCCGTTCGCGGCGGATCCTGCGTCCTTCGCCCGCTGGGTCGCGGATCCGAGGGTGTCAGTCATGGTCGCCGCCTCCCGCCGACTGCCGGGGCCGCGTGGCACGGCGCCCGGCGCTCTTCGCCGCGGCCGTCTTCTTCGCGGGGGCCTTCTTGGCCGCTGTCTTCTTGGCCGGGGCCTTCTTCTTCGCCGCCGTCTTCTTGGCCGGAGCCTCCTTGCCGGAGCTCCGCTGCTGCGCGGCCTTCTTGGCGGGGGCCTTCTTGCGCGGCTGCGGCCTCTCGTCGGCGGCCTCCGGCTCCTCGGCCTCGCCTTCGTCCGAGTCTTCGTCCGAGTCTTCGTACTCCTCGTCCGGCTCCTGCGAGTCCTCGTCCTGGTACTCGTCGTCCGGCTCGTCCTCCTCTTCCTTCTCGCCGCCCCCCGGCCCATCCGGGACCACGCCCGCGAGCTGGTCCCGCACCTGCGCGGTCCGTCCGTGCAGCCGGTCGGCGATGCCTTCGATCTGCCGTTCGACGAGCGCCCCGGAGGCGGCCTGCCCCACACCGCGCAGGTCCTCGCGCAGCTGGTCCCCGATCTCCTTGAACTGCGGGTTGTTCTTCAGTTGCTGAGACACCAGGTCCGAGAGCGCCCGCGGACTCAGATGCATCCGCTTGCCGGCCACCATGCTGCCGACCGCGAACGCCAGCTTCATCTTCTTCGTACGCCCCAGAAGGTATCCAGCCCCTACGGCGAGGCCCAGTCCCATTCGGTTCATCCTGTCGTCCCCTCCCCTGTTCCGGCAGTCCGCTGCAAGCCGATCTCCAGCCGGTCCAGGAGTTCGTCCTCTCTGCGGTCGAATTCCTGCTCATCGAGCTCGCCCGCCTCGAGCTGCTGCTCGAGAAGGGCGAGTTCGGCCCGGACGACCGCCGGGTCGTAGTACTGACGCTCCGCCTCGGCGAGCACTTGTCTCACCGCCCAGAGGCTGCCGCGCACCGGTGCGAACGGCAGCAGCAGCACCTCGCCGATCAGTCCCATGTCTCTCACTCCCTGCCGGACTCCGAGCCCGTGGTGGTGCCCGCCGGCTCGGAAGGTCCGGGCTCGACGAAGCTGTAGGGCGGCAGCGGGCCATTGACGCGCACGTCGAGATGTGGATGGCTCTTGCGGACCTGCTCGACGGCGGTGAAGAACACCTCGGCCGACTTGCGGTCCACCAGGAAGGAGACGTTGGCGAGCCAGCCCGTGGACTCGGGGCCGACGCTCACCGCGTCCGCGACCGGTTGCAGGGTGTGCTGGATCTCTACGGCGTCCTCGGCCTCACGGCTCTGCACCGCGGCCACCACCAGCTCACCGAGCCGCAGCCGCTGCTCGTACGTACCGCCGCCCGCCTGCCGGTTGGCCTCCGTGACGGCCCGTATCTCGGGGTTCTCGGCCATCACACGGTGCAGGATCGCCTCTTCGTCGTGGCTGGCCTTGACGTTGTACTCGACCTTGCCTGCCAGCGCCTCGAGCCGCTCCAGGTAGTGCTCGACCCGTTCGGCGAGTACTCCGGTGACGGCGGCGTCGTCCTGAGCGACGCTGCCGAACCGCATGGGCAGCACCGGGCCGCCGCCCTCCGCCTCGCTCAGCACGTTCTGGTGGGCGAGCAGATCCCGCCGCTTGGGCCGCAGCCCCTCGGGGGCGTCGCTGACGATGGCCGCCAGCTCGCCCTCCTTCAGGACGCGCACGGGGAGCGCCGGCTCCCCGACGCCACCCATGCCCTCGGGAAGCGAGGGATGCGAGGCCGCCGTGATGGCGTACACATACGTGCTCACTCCTGCTCCTCCTTCCTGCGCGCGGCCGTGGACTTACGGGGGCGCGGCCGGGACTCGTCGCGGTCCGACCGGGACTCGGCCCGCTCGCCCTGGCCCTCCTCACGCGCCTGCTTGAAGGCGCCTGAGATGGTCTCAGCGGCGCCGGACAGCGCTCCCTTGGACTTGCCGCGTGCCCCGGACTCGGTGATCTCCCCGACCATGTCGGGCAGGCCCGGGCTCTTGCGCGGTCCCGCCTCCAGGTCGAGCCGGTTGCACGCCTCGGCGAAGCGCAGATATGTGTCGACGCTGGCGACGACGACGCGTACGTCGATCTTCAGAATCTCGATACCGACCAGGGACACGCGGACGAACGCGTCGATGACGAGCCCTCGGTCGAGGACGAGTTCCAGGACGTCGTAGAGGCCGCTGCTGCCGCCTCCTCCGCCGGTCTGCTGTGCTGGGACGACGGTCATACCGACCGGTCCTCCTTGTCTGTAGATGCCTGCGCGGGAAGGCGGTCTAATGACCGCCGGGCCTATGTGGGTCGGCCCTTCCGCGTTCGTAGCGGCGGACACGCCGGTAGCCGGTGAGGCCACCGTGCGGGTCGAGATCGACCTGATAGGTCGCGAGCAGGCTCATCGTGTCGGGAACCCTGACGAGCTCGAGGACCTCGATCTCCAAGCGCCAGCCGTCCTCGGTCTGCTCGAAGGACGACACGGACTCGGCGGTCATGCCGGTGAGCTCCGCGAGCTGGGTGCGCGCGTCACGCAGCACCTCCATGGGACCCGGCCGACCCTCGGCCGCACTGTCTCCTTTGTCGCTCTTCTTGCTTTCCGTGGAATTCTGCGAATCAGGTGAATTTTGTGATTTGGATGTGTTCGATGTGTTCGACATGGCCACCTCGCCCTCCGAGTGGCCCCCCCGACTGTCGGCCAAACCTCCAGTCGTACGACCGTCAACCGCGCAGCGCCTTGAGCCGGCGCCGGGCGGGACCAAGGGCACGCCCCCTGCTCATCACTCCGGCCCAGGGGTTGCCCTGCGCCTGCTCGACGGCGTCGGCGATGCTCCAGCGGCGGGCGTCGAGGCCGGGCTGGTCGAGCTGTTCCCAGGTGATGGGCACGGCGACCGGGGCGCCGGGCTTGGCCCGGACGGTGAAGGGGGCGACGGCGGTCTGCGCGTAGGCGTTGCGTTGCACATCGAGGTAGAGCCGGTCGCCGCGCTCGTTCTTGCGGGCGGCCGTGGTGAGCCGGTCGGGGTGCGCCTCGGCGAGCGTGTCGGCGACGTCCTTGGCGAAGTCGCGCACCTCGTCGAAGTCATGGTGTCCGTTGAGGGGCACCACGAGGTGCAGTCCGCGTGAGCCGGTGGTCATCAGGGCGGACGGGAGGTGCAGCTCGTCCAGCAGCTCACCCATGAGCCGGGCGGCCTCGCGTACGGCGGCGAAGTCGTCGACGGACGGGTCGAGGTCGAAGACCAGGCGGTCGGGCCGGTCGAGCCGGCGGGTCCGGGACAGCCAGCGGTGCAGGGTGAGGCAGGCCTGGTCGGCGAGGTAGACGAGGGTGGCGGCGTCGTCGCACACGACGTGTGTGACCGTTCCGCCCTCCTTGGACACCTCGACCCGCTGGATCCAGTCCGGGTAGTGCTCCGGGGTGTTCTTCTGCATGAAACGGGGGCCGTCGATCCCGTCCGGATGCCGCTCCAGCATCAGCGGGCGCCCGCGCAGGTGAGGCAGCATGAAGGGAGCGATGTCCCGGTAGTACGCGACGAGGTCGTATTTCGTGTACTCCTTGTCGTGCCCGCCGCCGGGAAAGAGCACCTTGTCCGGCCGGTGGATCTCGACGCTGCGGCGGCCGACCCGCACCGTCCGTGCGCTGCTCATCATGGGTCCTTTCCGGGATCGTCCCGGCGCGCTCCGGGGCGGGCTCGAGGTGTCAGCGCACGATGGCGTGCTCCACCAGCAGCCGTGCGGACGCGGCGATCGACTCGGCGTCGATGCCCGCGGCGTGCAGCTGCTCCTGGGGAGTCGCCGAGCCCGGCATCGTACGGACGGCGAGGCGCACCAGGCGCGGCACCGGGCGGCCGTCGAGGAAGGCGTCGAGCACCGCGTCGCCGATGCCGCCCTCCTCGCGGTGGTCCTCGACGGTGAGCAGGCAGCCGGTGCGTTCCGCGGCCTCGCGCAGGGTCTCGCGGTCGACGGGCTTGACCGAGTACAGGTCGATCACCCGCACCTGGATGCCCTCGCCCTCGAGCGCCTCCGCGGCGGCCAGCGCCTCGTGGACGGTGACTCCCGCGGCGACGAGGGTCAGCCGGTCGTCGTCGGAGGCGCGCAGCACCTTGCTGCCGCCGACCGGGAAGTCCTCGGTGGGGCTGTAGATGACGGGGCCGGCGCCGCGTGAGGTGCGCAGATAGCGGATGCCCTCGCACCCCGCCATCGCGGCGACGAGCTTCGCCGTCTGGTTGGCGTCGCACGGATACAGCACGGTCGAGCCGTGCACCGCCCGGAACATCGCCAGGTCCTCCAGGCCCATCTGCGAGGGCCCGTCCTGGCCGATGGAGACGCCGGCGTGCGAGCCGACCAGGTTGATGCCGGCGCCGCTGATCGCGGCCATCCGCACGAAGTCGTACGCGCGGGTGAGGAACGCGGCGAACGTGGAGGCGTACGGCACCCAGCCGCGGGCGGCGAGGCCGACCGCGGCGGCGACCATCTGCTGCTCGGCGATATAGCACTCGAAGAAACGGTCGGGGTGTTCCTTGGCGAAGAACTCGGCGCGCGTGGAGTCGCTCACCTCGCCGTCCAGGGCGACGATGTCGCCGCGGGCGGTGCCGAGCGCGGCGAGCGCCTGGCCGTAGGCGTCGCGGGTGGCGACCTCGTCGCCGGTCTCGAAGCGGGGCAGGTCGAGGTGTCCGGCCCGTACGGCGTGCAGCATCCGTGCGGCGGGCGGCTGTTGGACCTCCACGCGCCGGTCGCGCACGCCGCCGAGTTCGGCGATCGCCTCGTCGGCGTCGGGCAGCGGCTTGCCGTGCAGCCCCTCGCGGTCCTGGACGGACTCGACGCCCTTCCCCTTGAGGGTGCGGGCGATGACGGCGGTCGGCTGCCCGCGGGTGGACTCCGCCTCGGCGTACGCGCGGTCGACGGCGTCGACGTCATGCCCGTCGATCTCGATGGTGTGCCAGCCGAAGGCCTGGAAGCGGCGTGCATAGGCGTCCAGGTCGTGGCCGTGCCGTGTCGGACCGCGCTGGCCGAGCCGGTTGACGTCGACGATCGCGGTGAGGTTGTCGAGGTGCTCGTATCCGGCGTGCTCGGCGGCCTCCCACACGGACCCCTCGGCGAGTTCGCTGTCGCCGCACAGCACCCAGACGCGATAGCCGGTGTGGTCGAGCCGCTTCCCGGCGAGCGCGATGCCGACGCCGACGGGCAGCCCCTGTCCGAGCGAGCCGGTGGCGGTCTCCACCCACGGCAGCCGCTGCGGGGTCGGATGCCCTTCGAGCCGGCTGCCCCGCTTGCGGAAGGTGAGCAGCTCCGCCTCGCTGATGGCGCCAACGGCCTTGTACGCGGAGTACAGCAGCGGTGAGGCGTGCCCCTTGGACAGCACGAAGCGGTCGTTGCCGGGGTGCTGGGGGCGTTCGAAGTCGTAGCGCAGATGGTTGGCCAGCAGGACCGCCATCAGGTCGGCGGCGGACATCGAGGACGTGGGGTGGCCGGAGCCGGCGGCGGCGGCCGCCCGGACGCTGTCGACGCGCAACTGCTGTCCGAGCTCGGCGAGTTGACGGGTATTCATGCCTCTCCTTCCGCAAGGCTGTCGGAGCCGGGGGGTACGGGCCTGGCGGGGCCGGGCTTGTCGGGACCGCCCCCGGCGGGCCAGGACTCTTCTCGCGTTTTCTCTCGCGCCGGTGCTCCCGCCACTCGTGCCAGCTCCGGCGAGGCCGTGTCCAGCGGCACCGACCAGGACCGGACGAGCCCCAACTGGACGGCCTGCCGCGGCAGTACGGCGTCGAGCAGCCAGTCGGCGGCGACGCGGATGCGGTTGCCGGGCATCGCGGCCAGGTGATAGCCGCGGGTGACGGCCCCGGCGAGCGGGCCGGACAGCGGGACGCCGAGGGGGTTGGCCGCGGCCTTCACTCCGCCGAGGTCGACGGTGAAGCCCATGTCGCGGTGGCGGTAGGCGCGACGGTCGCCGATGCCGAGGGAGGCGGCGATGTTGCGGGCCGCGACCTTGCCCTGCCGCCAGGCGTGCTGGGCGGTCATCGGCGTGTACTGGCCCGGCTTTTCCAGGTCAGGTACGGCGGCCGCGTCGCCGCAGGCGAACACCTCGGGCCGGCTGGGGACTTGGAGGTGGGGGTCGACGAGCAGCCGGCCCCGTTCCATGGGCAGTCCGAGGGCCTCGGCGAGCGGATCGGGCCGTACGCCGACGCACCAGACCAGCGTCCGGGTATCGATGAAGTCCCCGTCGCTGAGCAGGACTCCGGCGGGTGTCGCCTCCTTGACGGAGGTCTCCGTGCGCACGTCGACGCCGCGCCCGCGCAGCACACTGTCGGCCGTGCGGGAGAGCCGTTCGTCCAGTTCGGGAAGGACGCGTGGCGCGATGTCGAGCAGCAGCCAGCGGGGGCGCATGCCTTCCCGCAGGGGCTGATTGCGGACCAGGGCGTCGGTGAACAGCTGCCCGTGCGCCGCCACTTCCGTGCCGGTGTATCCAGCCCCGACGACCACGAAGGTGCATCGGGAGGCACAGCTCTTGGGGTCGTCGGACGCGGCGGCCAGCTCGACCTGCCGGGTCACGTGGTCGCGCAGGTAGAGCGCCTCGGGCAGGCCCCGGAAGCCGTGCGCGTGCTCGGCGACCCCCGGTATGGGCAGCAGCTTGTTGACGCTTCCGGCGGCGAGCACGAGCCGGTCGTAGGCCAGCGTGCCGCTGTCACCCTCGGGGTCCGTGTAGTGCACGGTCCGCGCGTCGAGGTCGATCCCGTCGGCCTCGCCGAGCACCAGGCGTGCACGCGGCAGGGTGCCGGCGAGCGAGACGGTGACTCGGCGTGGTTCCAGGACTCCGGCGGCGACCTGGGGCAGCAGCGGCAGGTACAGAAAGTAGTCCGTCGGGTTCAGGAGAGTGATCTCGGCCCGGTTCCGGGTCAGCCGCGACAGGACGCGGGCCGTGCGGTATCCGGCGAAGCCGGCACCGACGATCACAATGCGGGGTCGACTCACAGTTCGCCTCCGGCGGTCTCGCTCGTTCGGGGCTTTCCGCGTCCCCCTGGCCAGGGCACCCAAACGCGGGCCGCCCGGCGTTTCGCCCCCACCCGCCGGGTTACCCGGCCGGTAACCCCGACCCACCCCGTCGCGGAGGTGTCCCCATGGCCGAGTACGGCTACTTCCTGTCGACCGAGGAGTTCGGTCCAGCGGATCTGATCGAGCAGGCCAGGATGGCCGAGCAGGCCGGATTCCAGGCACTGTGGATCTCGGACCACTACCACCCCTGGAACGACAAGCAGGGCCAGAGCCCGTTCGTGTGGTCGGTGATCGGCGCGCTCTCGGAGGCCGTGTCCCTGCCGATCGAGACGGCGGTGACGTGCCCGACCGTGCGGATCCACCCGGCGGTGGTGGCACAGGCCGCCGCGACCAGCGCGGTCCTGACGAACGGCCGCTTCCGCCTCGGTGTCGGCACCGGCGAGGCCCTGAACGAGCACATCCTCGGTGACGCGTGGCCGCCCACGTACATCCGCCTGGAGATGCTGGAGGAGGCGATCCAGGTGATGCGCCGGCTCTTCAGCGGCGAGGAGGTCAACCACCGCGGCCCCCACTACACCGTGGAGAACGCCCGCCTCTACACGGTCCCCGACGAACCGGTCCCGATCGACATCTCCGGCTTCGGCTCCAAGGCGACCTCGCTCGCGTCCCGGGTCGGCGACGGCTACATCACGATGATGCCCGAGGAGTCGATGGTCGAGCAGTTCCGCAAAGGCGGCGGAGGCGCGAAGCCGGTGAGCGGCGGCACGAAGGTCTGCTACGGCCCGGACCGCGACGCGGCGGTACGCACCGTCCGCAAGCTCTGGCCCAACCAGCTGCTGCCGGGCGAGATGGGTCAGATCCTCCCGAGCCCGCGCCACTTCGAGCAGCTGGAGCCGCTGATCACCGAGCAGATGGTCAGGGAGAACACGGTGTGCGGCGACGACGTCGACGAGCATGTGTCCGCACTCGCCGCCTTCACGGACGCGGGCTTCGACCATGTGTACGTCAACCAGATCGGCCCCGACCAGCGCGGCTTCTTCGACTTCTACCGCACGAAGGTGCTGCCGCAGCTGCAGCAGCGTTAGTGGAACTGACAGGGGCGGCAGTGGAACCGACAGGGGCGGCGCGTGCCGAAGCCGCGCCGCCCCTGTCCGGTGTCCGGTGTCCGGATTCTCAGGCCCGGTGGTGCGGCGCCTCGGGATCCACGTCGTCGGGGCCCGGCACGGCCGTGCCGCCGGGTGCCACAGGCGGTACCGGCGGATAGGGGACGCCGAGTCCGCTCGGGGGAGCGGCGGGCGCGGTACCGCCGACGACCCGGTCGCCCCCGGGGGTCAGCTCGGCCTCGCGCTCGGCTGTGGGCCGGGACGCGGACGGCCGGGCCATTCCCCGCAGCAGGTACGCGACCACGCCGAGCACCCCGGCGGTGATCAGGGCGGCGGCCCAGTCGGGCAGGCCCAGCGCGAGCGCCAGGCCGAGGGCGACCGCCAGCGCGGCGCCCGCGTACAGGGCGACGGCACCGGAGGCGGCGTACAGCGCGGCCGTACGGCGCTGCTTGCGGCTCTGCTCCCGCAGTTCGTCGCGCACGGTCTCGCGGGCGACCTGCGCGAGTTCGTCGACCAGTTCCTTGTCCAGATGTTCCAGATGATCCAAGCGGTCCATGAGCCCCGGGTACCCGGGCGCCCGGGCGCGTAACACCGCGGCCCCCGGGTACCCGCCGGTTCCGCACCACCCCCTACCGAGAAGGAAGAGAAGAGAGGATGACCGAGCGCATCGACGTGGTGGAGCTGTTGAAGGCTCAGCACACGAAGATCCGAGAACTGTTCGACGAGGTGGCGAACACCAAGGGCGAGGAGCGGAAGCAGCGCTTCCATGACCTGGTCCGGCTCCTCGCGGTGCACGAGACCGCCGAGGAAGAGGTCGTCCACCCCTTCGCCCGCAGCAACATCGAGGGCGGTGAACTGGTCGTCAAGGACCGGATCGAGGAGGAGGAGAAGGCCAAGCAGGCGCTCTCCCGCCTCGACGACATGGACCCTGATTCGGCGAAGTTCCTCGATGAGTTCGCGGCGCTGCGACAGGACGTGCTGGCGCACGCGGCCAACGAGGAGGAATACGAGTTCGCGCACTTCAGGAGGGCGGCTGACCGCGGAAAGCTGGAGAACCTGGCCCGCGCGGTGCAGGCCGCCGAGACCCTCGCACCGACGCGCCCGCACCCGGGCACGGACACGGCGCTGAAGAACGTGGCCGTCGGCCCGGTCGCGGCCGTCATCGACCGGACGCGTGACGTCGTACGCAAGGCCAAGGGCTGACGCCGACACCGGCACCGGTTCAGGGGCCGGCCGGGGAGGAGATCCGTCCGAAACGATCTCGTCCCCGGCCGGCCCCAACTACGCTCGGAGACATGGAGATTCTGGGAGCCACGCTGCGTATCTGCGTCGACGACCTGGAGGCTTCGGTCCCCTTCTACGAGAGACTGGCGGGCGGCCGCGCCCTGCGCTTCGAACGCGCCGGCGTCTCGGTCGCCGCCGTCGGCTGCTTCTTGCTGATGAGCGGACCCGAGGCCGAACTGGACGTCCTGCGCAAGGTCGCCGCCACCATCGCCGTCAAGGACGTCGACGAGGCCCACCGCGTCCTCACCGACTCCGGCGCTCACATCCTGGCGGGCCCGGTCGCCACCCCGGCGGGCCGCAACCTGATCGCGATGCATCCGGACGGAACGATCTACGAGTACGTGGACCGCGGAGCGGACTAGAGGGTTCGGCGAGGTCCAGCCCCTCCGGTAGGGCTCAGCCCCTCCGGCGGGGATGTTCAGCCCCTCCGGCGTTTGAGGAGCGGGGTCTGGGGCGGAGCCCCAGGAACGAGAAGGGACGGGACGGGAAGGGGCGGAGGGGGCGAAACCCCCCAACGCTCACTCCCCCGACGGCCGCATCCGAAACTCGTACGACCCCGGCAAGGGATCCCCCGTCACCCGAGCCCACACCTCCCCCAGCGCCTCGTCCCCCTCCCGCAGATCAGCCACCTCGAACCCGGCGTCGAAGACGGCCCGGGCACCCCCCGCATCCCCCTCCGCAAGCAGCAACTCCGCCTCGATCAACCGGAACCGCCCCCGCTCCCGAATGCCGGGCAGCAGCCGTTCCCACACGCCGCGAGCCTCCGCCACCCGCCGCACCGCGAGCAACGCCGCGATGGCCTCCCGCCCCAGCGCCGCCGTGGCCGCCGTCCAGGCCTCCCCGTCGTCCCGCCGCTCCTGGCACAGGTCGTCAAAGGCCTCGGCATACCGCTCGGCGGCCCGCTCCCGGTTACCCGCGTGCAGATCGGCGACGGCGAGACACCGCAGCAACGGCCAGAGGGACGGGGCGAGTTCGAGCGCACGCTCCCAACTGCGCACGGCCTGCGCCAGGTCACCGGCCTGCCACTGGGCCACCCCGAGGTGATACTCGGCGAGCGGCGCGGCGGGCGCCGTCTCCAGCATGTCCCGCCAGTGCGACGCGACCAGGCTCTCACCGGGCGGCCCGACCCGCCGCGGCTCGGGGAAGGCACCGGACCGGAGCAGCTCCAGCCAGGGCGCCTGCTCCCCGCCGAGTGTGGTCTCGTCGAAGGGCGTGCCCCGCACCTTGTAACCGGCGCGCAGCACTTCGAGCGCGCCCCAGCCGGAGCCGACGGCCAGTATCTCGCCGGGTTCGGCGTCGGCGTGCGGCAACCAGGTGTCGTACGCCGTGTCGACCGCGCTCCGCGGCAGGGCGCCTTCCAGCCGGAATTCGACCTCCGCGGACGCCGCCGGCCAGTTCGCCCCGTGCACGCTCTCCGCCCGCGCCGTGAGCGGCCCGTACGCCTCCAGCCAGGACACCTCGCTCTCCGCGTCGAGCCGTACGTGCTCCAGCTGGGTACGGGCGAGCCCGGCCTGGATCTCGCAGTAGCCACCGGTGCCGGGCTCGGTGAGCCACTCCTGCCAGCGCCGCCCTCCGGGACCCGCGCCCCAGACGAACAGCTTGCGGCCGCGCAGGACGTCGGTCGACGTCTGCACGAGCCCCTCGCCCTTCTCGTCGATCGCGGCGATCCAGCGGCGCCGCCCGTCGGGCAGCTCGTAGAAGAAGTCGGCGGGGTGATGGCTGCCCAGCGGATACGTCCGATCGGCGCCCTCGTACCGGGGCACGGGCACCCGGCGCAGCCGGCGCTCATAGCCGAACAGCCAGGCCTCCTCCGCCGGGGCCAGCACCCTGCGCTGCTCGGGGACCGCGATGTTGGACCACCAGTACACCGGCGCGGGCTTCTCGTGCGGATTGCGGATACGGACGCCGACGTACAGGAAGTCGGAGCCGTCCGGCAGCCACAGGTCGACCTGGAAGGGCAGGTCGCGCAGGCGCTCCCACTCCCACAGACGCAGCATCTCACCGCCGTCGGGCGCGCAGACACGGGCGGCGTGGACGGGTGAGCAGGACAGCGTCGTGTGGCCCGTGGCGCCGATGTTCCACTCGATGCCGCCGGAGAACCAGGCGCCGTTGAGGGCGAAGCAGGCGGGCTGCAACACCGGGTTGCGGTAGAGCAGTTCGCGCTGTGAGGGCTTGTGGAAGAGCGACAGGACCCGGCCGCCGAAACCGGGCAGCACGGTGGCCCGCAGCCGGTCGTTCTCGATCACGATGGTGTCGAGTGCGCGAGGCGACCGCACCCTCTCGTAGCCGTCCCGGATCCGCTCCGGCAGAACGCTGCGCAGCGGCTCGTACCGGATCTGCCGGGCCATGTCGCGCGGCAGGCCCTCGAGGTCGCGGTCGTCGACGCGGTGCGTCTCGTCGAGGGTCCGCAGCGGCGGCAGTGGGTTGCTCGGGCCCAACTCCGCGACGGGGAGCGTCAGTACGTCACGTCGGATGGTCGTCACGACGACCATGGAACAGCGTCGTCGAGGACCTGACCAGGGTCTCCGCTCGTCAGGATCCGGTCAGGATTCCGCAAAGGCCGCGACGACGAGGTCCGCGAGCAGCTCCCCCGCCGTGCCTTCGGGGTCCAGATCGGGGTCGTAGATGGTGACGTTGAGGCCCACGCACTGCGGTGAACGCACCAACGGGCGTAGCAGCGCGAGGAGTTCGTCGGGGAGCAGTCCGTCGGGGTCCGGGCTGTCCACGGCAGGCATGACGGACGGATCGAGGCAGTCGGCGTCGAGGTGCACCCAGAAGCCGTCCAGGTGCGGCGATTCGAGCGTCTGCACGCTCGCCCTCGCGATCGCGTCCGCGCCCCCTTCACGCAGCTCGCCGACGGTTACGGTGGTGATCTTCAGCGCGGCGAGCTCGTCCCGCTCGGTGTCGTAGTCACGGATTCCGAAGAGCCGTACGTCCTCGTCTCGCAGATATGGCTTCAGGCCTTCGAGGTTGGTGAGATCGTCCTGGCCCCGGCCGGTGGCGAGGGCGAGTTCCTCGCCGCCCGCCGCGCCGATCCGCTCCGAGTTCCCGGGGTGCCGGAAGTCGGCGGAGCCGTCGACTGCCGCGAGCCCGAAGCGGCCGATGCGGCGCAGCGCGAGCGACGCGCCGAGCTGGATGGAGCAGTCGCCGCCCAGGACCACGGGCAGGTCACGGGCACGGACGCGGTGTTCGATGCGGTCAGCGAGCTTACGGGTGTACGTGGCGATGGCGGCCGCGTTGAAGACTCCGTCGCCCTCCTGCCAGTCCCCCCGGTCGTAGCGCGGCGGCACGACCACTCCGCCCTCCAGGGCGTCGAGCCGCTGCACGATCCGCTGTTGGCGCAGGGCCCCGGCGAGTTTGTAGCAGCCGGGGACAGTGCCGGGCGACGGCGGGCGCAGGCCCAGGTTGGAGGGGGCGTCCAGCACCACGATGTTCCGCATCGGCTCATCCTCACCCAAGCGGAGTTCAACGGGAAGGGACCATCTCCGCCGTGATCGCCCAACGCTCGTGGTCCCGCCAGGCCCCGTCGACGTAGAGGAAGTCCGGCGAGAAGCCTTCCAGTCGGAAGCCGCACCGCCGGGCGAGCGCGATGGAGGCGGCGTTGCCGGGCTGCGCGTTGATCTCGAGCCGGTGCAGGCCCATCCTGCCGAAGGCGTGCCGCACGACGAGTCCGAGGCCCTCGGCCATCAGCCCGCGCCCCGCCGCGTGCGCGAACGCGCCGTATCCGAGCGCCCCGGACAGAAAGCCGCCCTCGACGATGTTGTTGATGTTGATGAACCCGGCGATGGCCCCGTTGTCCCGTTCGCAGACGAGGAACCCGGCCTTCGTCGGATCCTCGATGAGCCGCCCGGCGTACGCGGCATAGGCGTCGGCGCTGCCGGGCGGAAAGAGCCACGGGTGGTGCAGGTCCTTGCTCTCCCGGGCCCTGGCGGTGAACTCCGCACCGTCCTCGTAGGCGAAATGCCGTATGCCCACGCGCGGGCCTTCGGCGAGATACCTGGCGTTGTCTGGCATTCCGTCACCCTACGCGAGCAGGCTTTCAGCCTCTGCGCTTCCTCGCGTAGGCGCCGCACAGCCCGCCGATGGCTCCGGTGCCGAGCAGTGCCATCCACAGCGGCACGGTCACCTCGGGAATGAACAGCCGGATCTTGGTGCTACGGGTGTTCTCGAAGACGAAGATCAGGGCAAGGAGGGCCAGCGCCGCGACACTGGCCCTGCCCGGCGCCAGCAGCCCGCCGCTGCTCTTGCCACCGCTCGCGCCGGCACTCTGGGACGTCTTCGGGCTCATGCGCTCAGCATGAGCCGCGAGGTGCCGGCCCGCGCGGTGGAAGGTGCCTCCGGGTGATCCCGGGCGCGACGGGCGTTCAGTCCGGCGCGACCGGCAGCTCCAGGGTGCCGGTGTCCCCCGGCGCGCTGGTGACGGTCACCGGCTTCACCCCCTTGTTGCCGAGGTAGGCGTCGTCACTGGCGGCGACGACGAACTGGAGCCGGTGCCCCGCCTCGTACCGGTGCACGATCCCCGGCAGGGTGACCGCGAACCTCTTGGTCACGTCCGGCACCCGCACCGGCGCCACGAGCCGGTGCACCAGCGTCTTGGTGCCGTCGGGCGCCACGTCGTACAGCTTGGCGAACAGGACCAGTCTGTCGGCGGCGTTGCCCGAAGCCTGCACCCGCTCGACCTCCGGCGAGTCGACCCTCAGCGTGACCCGGGGCGCGCCGACGACCTCGACCGACCGGCTCAGCGGCTCGCTCGTCCAGCCGAGGTACGTCCCCTCGGTGTCGTACGGCGCCGGGTCGGGCAGCCCGACGATCCCGGCGAGAGAGCTCTCGGAGTGGCTCGTGGGCACCAGCGAGTTGCGGTACTCCCGGCTGCCGCGCGCCACCTTTTTACGGTTGTCGACGAGCTTGCCGTCCCCGGAAAGGTAGAGCTTCTGGCTGAGCGCGGGCACCCTGGATGCGGTGGCGTAGGTGCTGTTCGGGTCGGCGATCCAGTCGCGGTAGTACGCGAACGCCGGTCCCGTGTCGACTCCCTCGCGGTGCTGGAGGTAGCGGTCGAACCAGGCGAGGATCCGCCGGCCGACGTAGCTGGTCTCCAAGTTGCCCTGGCTCAGGCTGAGTTCCCCGCTCGCCGGGTCGGTGAGGCCGCCGCTGTGCCCCCACGACTGCCAGATCAACTTGGTCGTGGTGCCCTGCGCCTTGAGGGTCTTGTACGTCGCCGTCGCCTCGTTCAGATTGAAGAGGCTGTCGGACTGTCCCTGGACGAGGAGGGTGGGCGCCTGGACGTTCCTCAGATACGAGACGGGCGAGACGCTGCGCGCGTAGCGGAGCAGCGTTCTGGTCCTGGCGGCCGGGTAGCTTCCCGAGTTCAGGGTCCGCACCGTCTCACAGGCGTCGGTCACGAAGTGCAGGCAGGCCAGGGAGTTGATGCGGGAGGGGTCGAGGTTCGGCGCGGTGAGCGGCTGGCTCTCGCCGATCAGATAGAAGCCGTTGGCCCACTGCCATTTGAAGGCGCCGGGCACCTCACTCGCGCCGACGACATTGTTGGGGTCCAGCGAGTACGCCAGGTCGTTCCAGGTGATCAATGGGACGAGCGCGTCGACGCGGTGGTCCACGGCGGCGGTGGCCATCTGGACGGCGCCCCCGTAGGAGCCGCCGATCATGCCGACGCGCGGGTCGCCCTTGCCGTCCCGGGTGACGTAGTCGGCCTTGGTGCCGTCGTCGGCGGCGCGCGTGCCCGCCAGGAAGTCGACGAGCCGGGACGCGGCGACGCCGTCGATGCGCGGGTCGTCGAGGGAGATCAGACAGCCCGACCTGCCGAAGCCGAGCCCGGAGTAGACGAGGCCCACATAGCCGCGGGTCGCGAACGCCTTGCCGATCGCGTCCGTCGAACCGTCCGACTTGCTTCCGCCGAAGCCGTTGGTGGCGAGCACGGCGGGCGCGGTGTGATCGCGGTCCACGCCCGTGGGCCGGTACAGATCGGCGTCGACCGTGCAGCTGCGGCCCTCGACCTGGACCGTGAACTTCAGTGCCGTGACGGTGTATTGACCCGTGGCCGAGGCGGCTGGCGCGGTGAACGCGAGCGGCGCCGTCAGCGCGGCGCCGAGGGCCAGGGCGAGCGGGGCACGGGATCTGGACACACGCGAGCGACGCGACACGTAGACCTCCACACTGAGGACAACCCGAGTACGGACCGATACTTACCGGCCGGTAGTCATGTTGTGACACGTGTCATATGACGGTCAATCACCGTGCGGGGTGTTTCTTGACAGATATTCAGTGAGCGGCGCTCTCAGGCGAGCGCGGACTCCTCCAGCGTCAGCGTCCCCGCACACGCGTCCAGTTCGGCCACGACTCCGAAGGGGATCGTCAGCGCGCCCTCCCCGTGTCCGAACCCGAACTCCTCCACGATCGGCACTCCAAGGCCGCCGAGCCGGTCGGCCAGCAGCGCCCGCACCTCCTCGTAGGGCGCGCACTCCGCCCAGGAACCGAGCAGGATTCCGGCGACCCCGTCGAACCATCCGGCGCGCAGCAGTTGGGTCACATACCGGTCGAGACGGTACGTCTCCTCGCCCACGTCCTCCAGACAGAGCAGGCCGCCCCGCGCGGACGGGCGTGCGTGGGGGGTGCCCAGGTCCGCGGCGAGCAGACACAGGCACCCGCCGAGCAGGACACCCCGGGCGCGCCCGGGCACGAGGGCGGGACCGCGGCCGGACGAGGCGATGGTGCGTACCGTCTCCGGTTCGAAGAGCGTCGCCCGCAGGTGCTCCTGCGCCCGCGCGTTCTTGAGGAAGTCGACGGCCGCCACCATCGGCCCGTGCAGGGTCACCAGCCCGGCGCGGGTGGCGAGCGCCTCGTGCAGTGCCGTGATGTCGCTGAACCCGAGGAACACCTTGGGACCCGCGGCGCGTATGGCGTCCCAGTCCAGGAGCTCGACCATGCGCTGCACGCCGTAGCCCCCGCGGGCGCACAGCACCGCGGCCACCTCCGGGTCGCACCAGGCGGCCTGGAAGTCGGCAGCCCGGTCCGCGTCAGCGCCCGCCAGGTAGTCGAAGTCGGCGTGCCGGTCCAGGACGTGGGGTGCCACCACCGGGTCGAGATCCCAGCCGCGCAGGATGTCCAGGCCGGCCTGGAGCCGCTCCTCGGGCACCGGCCCGCTGGGCGCGACAACGGCGACGCGGGCCCCGGCGGCGAGCCGCGCGGGTCGGGTCAAAGGGGTCGGTGGGGTCACTCGGTGTGCTCCGTTTCCTGGGCGGACGCCTTCACTTGGCGAGCTCCAAGGTGGGGATACCGGGCGGGTTCAGCCCGAAGACCTGTGCGTACAGCGAGAGTTCCGACTCCAGGGCCCGCACCATGGTCTCGGCCCGCCTGAAGCCGTGCCCCTCGCCCTCGAAGGCGATGTAGGCGTGCGGAACACGTCTGCCCTCCCCCTCCAGCCTGGCCAGGAACCGCTCGCACTGCACGGGCGGGCAGATGACGTCGTCGAGGCCCTGGAGCAGCAGGAAGGGCGCGGCGACCCGGTCGGCGTGCTCGGTGGGCGACCGCTCCGCGTACCGTCCCGGCACCTCGGTGAGCGGCCCGACCAGCGTCTCCAGGTACTGCGACTCGAAGTCATGGGTCTGTCCCGAGCCCCATTCGGCGAGGTCGAGGATCGGATAGAGGATCGTGCCGCAGGCGTACACGTCGGTGCTCGTCAGGGACGCGGCCGTCGTCCAGCCGCCCGCGCTGCCCCCGCGGATGGCGAGCCGCCGGCGGTCGGCGGTGCCCTCCTCGGCGAGCGCGAGCGCGACGGCCGCGCAGTCCTCGACGTCGACGACGCCCCACTGCTCGCGCAGCCGGTTGCGGTACTCCCGCCCGTGTCCCGTCGAGCCCCCGTAGTTGACCTCCGCGACGCCGATCCCGCGCGAGGTGAAGTAGGCGATCTCCAGATCGAGCACGAGGGGCGCACGGCCGGTGGGGCCGCCGTGCGCCCACACGACGTACGGCGGCAGCTCGTCGCCTCGGGTCACGTGGTCGGGGTGGTGCGGTGGATAGATGTGCGCGTGGATCTCGCGTCCTGCCGGGCCGGTGAACGTGCGGATCTGCGGCTCGGGATAGTACGTGGGATCCACCGGGTCGTCGTGCGCGGCGCCGATCACCCGGGCCCGGCCGATGGGGGTCCCCCCGCCCGAGCTCGTTCGAGCGTGGGGGCGGGCGTCCAGCTCGACGACCTCGTAGGCGCTGCGGGGGCTGGCACCGACGGCCACGATCCTGCTGCCGTGCGCGGCGAGCGTGGGGGCGAACTCGGTCCAGGGGCCCGCCGCGTCGACGACCTCACAGGTCTCCGGATCCAGTATCCCGAGGGCGGTCGAGCCCCGTCCGTGCACGACGGCGATGAGCCCGCCGTCCAGCGGCGCGAACCAGCGGTACCCGATCCGCCACAGCGCCCCGCCGAACTCCTCCTCGCGCGGGCACAGGGCCGTTTCCCCGCCGTCTGGGCCGAGCCGGTACAGATTCCACCAGCCGGTGCGGTCACCGCAGTACAGCAGGGTGCCGTCGGGTGCCCAGTCGACCTGGGCGACGGACTCCTCGGGTCCGCCGGCGACGCATCGCTGCTCGCGCAGTGTGCCGTCCTCGGTCACGTCCGCGAGGACCACCTCCGTGCCGTCCCACGGCATCCGCGGATGGTCCCAGGCGAGCCAGGCCGCCTGGCGGCCGTCGGGCGAGAGCCGGGGCCCGGTGATGAACCGGTGCCGCCCGTCGGTCAGTTCCCGCACGGCGTCCCGGTCCTGCTCCGCCGATCCGTCCAACGGCACCGCGGCGAGGACCCGTCGTACGTCGGTCGGCCCGTCCCCGGTGAACTCCTCGAGGACGCACCACACCTCACCCCGCTCCGCCAGCAGCCGCGGTTCCACCCAGCGCAGTCCGCCGCCCACGGGCGACACGGGGGTCAGCGGGCGCGGTTCGCCACCCGCCTCGTAGCGATACAGCCGCTGATCGGCGAAGTTGACGAAGACCACCAAGGGGCCCTCGGCGCGCATGACCCCGGCCCACGGGTGACCGCCGTACTCGATGACGCGGCTGCGTACGTTCCACGGGGCCGGCAGCACCGACTCCTCCGTGCCGTCCACCTTGCGCCGCACCAGCGTGCGCCGGCCGCCCTCGGTGGGCCGGGGCTCGGTCCACCAGGCCTCGTCGCCGACGAAGCCCACGAACTCGGGGTGCCCGTCGTGCGCGGCGGCGAGCCTCGCGTCGATCGGCGAGGGCCACGAACCGTACACCAAGGTCTGCATCTCGTCCCCCTAGGCCGTGCGCAGAAAGCGGTCGAGGACGCGGACGCCGAAGTGGAGCGCCTCGACCGGAACGCGCTCGTCGACGCCGTGGAAGAGGGCCTGGTAGTCGAAGCCCTCCGGGAGCTTCAGCGGCGCGAATCCGTATCCGGTGATCCCGAGGCGCGAGAACTGCTTGGCGTCCGTGCCGCCCGACATGCAGTACGGCACCACATGGCCCTCGGGCGCGAACTCCTCGACCGCCGCACGCATCCGCGCGTACGTCGCCGAGTCCACCGGCGCCTGCAGGGCCACCTCGCGATGCTGGAACTCCCACTCCACGTCCGGTCCGGTCAGCCGGTCAAGAGTCGTGCGGAACTCGTCCTCGCCGCCGGGCAGATATCTGCCGTCCACGTACGCGACGGCCTCCCCCGGAATCACGTTGATCTTGTAGCCGGCGTCGAGCATGGTCGGGTTGGCGCTGTTGCGCACGGTCGACTCGACGAGCGCGGCCGCCGGACCGAGTTTGTTCAGCAGGACGTCCACCTGGTCCAAGGCGCCGTCGATGCCGTAGAAATCCGCGAGTTCGGTCAGTGCCGCCCGCACGGTCGGGGTGAGCCGCAGGGGCCACTCGTACTCCCCGATCCGGGTGATCGCGGCGGCCACGTTCGTCACCGCGTTGCTCGGGTTCACCTTGGAGCCGTGCCCCGCCCGCCCGCGTGCGGTGAGTTTGAGCCAGCCGGTGCCGCGCTCACCCGCCGCGATCGGATACAGCTGTCCGCCCGCGCCGTCATGGAAGGTGAAGGCGCCCGACTCGCCGATGCCCTCGGTACAGCCCTCGAAGAGAGCGGGGTGCTCCTCGGTGAGGAACCCCGAACCGTCCTCGGCGCTCGCCTCCTCGTCGGCGGTGAACGCGATGACGATGTCCCGGCGAGGCCGCACCCCGTCGCGTGCCCACGCGCGGACGACGGCCAGGATCATCGCGTCCATGTTCTTCATGTCGACCGCGCCGCGCCCCCAGACCACGCCGTCGCGGATCTCCCCGGAGAAAGGGTGCACGCTCCACTCCTCCGCCTGGGCGGGCACGACGTCCAGATGGCCGTGCACGAGCAGCGCGTCGGCGGACGGATCGGTGCCCTCGACGCGGGCCACGACGTTGGTACGCCCCTTCGTGCGCTCCAGAAGCGTGGGCTCGAGGCCCGCTTCCGCCAGTCGTGCGGCGGCGTACTCGGCGGCAGGGCGCTCCTGGCAGTCCCCGCCACCGCGGTTGGTGGTGTCGACGCGGATGAGGTCGGAGGTGAACCGTACGACTTCGTCGAGAGCCAGTGCGTCAGCCATACTGCTCCTCCACCGCGGCCGAGACGATCGTGGTGACCGCCTTGAAGGTGCGAATCCCCTCGTACATGGTGTCGCTGGTGTACGCCACCTTCCGCTCCCCGACACAGTCGACGCCGGGCACGACGGTGGCGGCCATCGACAGATGCTCGGCGTCGAACTCCAGGGCGATGGTGAACGGGCCGCCGACGACCGGTTCGTGACGCACCGCCAGTGACGCGGCCTCCTTGGCGGCGCCCCGGATGTCGGCAGCGGTCCTGGACGGCGTACGGCACACGGCCGCGTAACGCGACACATGGTCCTTGACGGCGACCTTCAGCGCCCCCGGCGCGTACCCCAGCGCGTCTTCGCAGGCCACGTCGTCGCCGGTGACGAGGACGACCGGAACCCCGTACTCGGCGACGACGTGCGCGTTGAGCAGCCCCTCACTGGCACGTGTGTCGTTCACCCACACGCCGGTGATGGAGTTCGCCAGATAGGTGTGCGCGAGGACGCCCTCCATGCCGGCGCCCGCGTGATAGCCGACGAACGCGATGCCGTCCACGTCGTCGTGCTGCACGCCCTCCACCATGGACAGTGACTTGTGCCGCCCGGTGAGCATCTCCGCTCGCTCATCGAGCCGTTCCAGCAGGAGGTTCCGCATGGTCCAGTGAGCCTCGTTGATCAGCACCTCGTCGGCGCCGCCGTCGAAGAAGCCGAGGACGGCGGCGTTGACGTCCGAGGTGAACATGGAGCGGCACCGCTCCCACTGCTCAGTCCCCGGCAACACGTCGGCCGGCCAGGTCACACCCGTGGCGCCTTCCATGTCGGCGCTGATGAGGATCTTCATGCCTCGAAACCGTACGCGCATCCGCCGAGCGGCGACCAGGCCTGTGGATAACTCCTCACCGTGTCGCGCTACGCCCCGCCAGGACGAACCAGCGTGCCGGAAGGTCGATGCGGGTGCCGTCCGCCATGTGCTCCGTCTGCGGAAGCGCCGTGTCGCCGCTGGCGAGAATCTCCAGTCCGGCCTCCTGCAGCAACTGCGGGATCTCCCCGTCGGCGGCATCGGCGGGCTTCAGCCCGTGATCGAAGACCCGGCGCAGTTTGGGCGGCGGCCCGCCGGGGCCCTCCGCGGCCCTCCGCAGCACCTGGCGCGAGTCCGCCGTCAGTTCCACCACGAAGGCACGCCCCTGCGCGCCGATGATCTGCGCGACGGCCGCGGCCACCGCGGCACGGGCGGGCGGTTCGCTCTGGTGGATGACGGCGCGCATGTAGACGTGACTGTCGCCGAGCCGGGCGTGCACGCGGCGCACCGCCTCGTCGTCCGTCAGGTCGAGCTGCTCGAACTCCACCGCGGCGTCGTTGCCGGCGCGTCGCGCGTGCTCGATGGCGGCATGCGAGAGGTCGACGCCGACCGCACGCGCGAAGCGGGTGGCGAGATACCGCGTCTGGGTGCCGTTTCCACAGCCCAGATCAACGATCGTGCGTGCTGGATCCGCGTGCGGCAGCAACAACTCGCTGTGCGGCACCGCGGTCAGCGACGGAGCGGCGTCCCAGATCGCCTCACCGGGCGCGTCGGAGGTCTCCCGCCAGTAACTCTCCCAAGCATTCCGGTAATCCTCCGAGACGTTCATGAGGGCTCCCCAAAGGTCGGCGACATGATCGGAATATCGCGAAGGCCGGGTACAAGGCAAGGGGAACAAGCTTGCTTTCACCGGAAATTCGAGACCGCGCACACCAGTGGGCGCACCCCGCTGCGTCGTGCGCCCCGGGATCAGGGGTGGCGCTGTCGAGACGTCAGGACCTGCTCGAACCAAACTATCTTGCGATGCCCCGAGGCGCTGGCACCCCATTCGCGTGCCAGCCTGCTGACCACGCGCAGCCCACGGCCCGACTCGTCGTACACACCGGCGCTCAACAGTGCCGGCAGCGCCGGCTCGTCGTCGGTGACCTCGCACAGCAGCGCGTCGGTGCGGACCAGCCGTAGCCCGACACCGGCGCCGTCGGCATGCCGTACCGCATTGGTGACGACCTCACTGACCAACAGCTCCGCCGTTTCCACCGCGTCGGCGAGCCCCCATCCGAGCAGCGCGTCGCGGACGAGCCGTCGAGCCCGCGCCACCTCACGCGGATCCCGGGCGAGCTGCCATTCGGCGACGTCATCGGCCGGGATGCCATTGAGCCGGGCCATGAGCAGAGCGACGTCGTCCTTGCGGCCGCCGTGGGTGTTCAAGGCACGGATGATGGTGTCGCAGGCATCGTCCATCGAGGCCGCGGGATGCGCCGCGGACTCGCAGAGAGCGGCGAGGCCGTCACCGATGTCGGCTCCTCGCACCTCCACCAGTCCGTCGGTGCACAGCACGAGCCGGTCGCCCGGCGAGACACGCACGACCGCGGTCTCGAAGGGAACACCACCCACGCCGATGGGGGCGCCGGTGGGCAGGTCGAGCAGTTCGCTACGGCCGTCCTCGGCGTGCACCAGTACGGGCGGGATGTGTCCGGCGTTGGAGATCTGGAGCTCGCCGAGGATGGGGTCGTACACGGCGTACAGGCAGGTGGCGAGGTAGTTCTCACCGAGCCGCCGGGCCAGGTCGTCGAGGTTGCGCAGCAGCTGGGTGGGCGGGGTCTCCATGGTGGCCATGGTCTGAACGGCCGTGCGCAGCTGACCCATCATCGCCGCTGAGTTGAGGCCGTGGCCCATGACGTCGCCGACCACCAGCGCGGTGCGCGACCCCGGCAGTTTGATGGCGTCGAACCAGTCGCCGCCGACCCGGCCGAGGCGGGCGCCGGGCAGATAGCGCGTCGCGATGTCGCAGCCCGCCATGCGCGGGGCGACCTGGGGCAGCATGCTGTCCTGAAGAGTCTCGGCGACGTTCTCCTGGTACGTGTACATGCGGGCATTGTCGAGCACCAGGCCGGCGCGGGCGGCGAGTTCGGCACCCGTCGTGCGGTCCATGTCGTCGAATGCTTCGCGGTCGGCCCGGCGCATCAGCACCATGAAGCCGAGCACCACATTGCGCGCCTTGAGCGGTACGACGAGCATGGAGCGGCCGTTGATGAGGGGCCGCAGATCGCGCTTCTCGAACTCTCCGGAGATGCGGTTGCCCATCTCCTCGCTGATCCGCGGGATCAGTACCGGCTCTCCGGTGCTCATGCACTTGAAGAACGGCGTGTGTTCGGGAAATGCGATGGCCTCGCCGACCGGCACGGTGTCGTCCCAGCGGCCCGGCTCGTCATTGTGCTCCACCCAGACGCGGTGCCATACGGTGGTCGCGTCCGGCGCGCCGTCCGGGAACCCCTCGCCCGCCAGCACCGCCGCGCGCAGGTGTGTACCGGCGAAGTCCGCGAAGCGGGGCACCGCGGCACTGGTGACCTCACGGATGGTCTCGCCCAGGTCGAGCGAGGAGCCGATGCCGGTGCTGACCTCGTTGAGGAACTCCAGCCGCTCGCGGACGGCGGCGTACTCCAGGTCGTGCTCGGCTCCGGCCGGTACGACGGGCCGCGCCGACTCCTGCGGCCGGGCGGGGACGATGGGCCGGCCGGCACGGCGCGGCACGCCCCAGTCAGGAGTGACGGGCACTCGGTCGTACTGGCTGAACTCCAGGATGGGATAGCCGAGTTCGAGGACCTGCGCGACGATACGGCTGCTCAGGTCCGGGCCCATGTTCGGGAGGATCTCGGGCAGCCGCCTGGCGAGCTCGTCCGACACGGGGAACTCGGTGTACCGGGCGAAGCCGGGTGCGATGCGCTCGACCGCCTCGTCCTCGTAGCCGCGCTCGGCCTGGAGGCGGGACGCGTCCGCCGCGAGGACCAGGAGCCGCGCGGGACCCGGGCCGACCAGGGGGTAGGCCCACCACAGAATGTCGAGCCGCTCCCGCCCCGGACCCGAGACGCGGGCTCGGCCCGCCGCGGGGTAGGAGGCAGCGCCGCCGAGTGAGGCTTCGAGGTCGGGGCCGAGCCCGTCGTACGCCTCGTAGGGCCCGAACGCGTCGAGCAACGGTTCGGCGTCGAGGTTCTCGGGGAGGGCTCCGGAGACCGGGAGCAGGTCGACGGCCGGGCGTCCGAGTGCGTCCTGTCTGGCGGCACCGAACAGCCGCCGCGCGCCCGTACTCCAGTGCGACACCAGCCCGCCACGGTCGACGATGACCACGGCCAGCGGAATGCGGCCGGCCGCCACGGGCTGCGGCACAGCGCCTTCTCCGGCTCCTTGGCCGGGTTGTGCGCCCACATCGGTGCCACGGTTCATGGCCCAGGCCCTTTCTCCCCACGGCTCCGCAAGATCTGCGTCGTCACCACCACGGTACGGCGATGGCTGGCTGCCATGTGTGCCAATACGGGAATTACCCACGCCGGGGGGCGGCTCCGGAGCGCAGGACTCGGCATCGAACGCGCGCCCCAGCCGAGCGATCAGTCAACGTTCAGTCCTCGTGCCCGAGTTGGAGATCCCGTTCCGTCCTGCCGCCGCCCGCGACCTGGAGCACGGTGGCCACGGGCGGGTAGCCCGCCGCGATCACTGTGTACTCACCGGAGGAGAGATCGACGAACCGGAACGTTCCGTCTGCGCCGGTGGTGAGCGTGTCGACCACGTTGCCCGCGGCGTCCAGGAGCGTCACGCGCGCGTCCTCGACGGGGCGTCCGCCGCCCGCCCGCACGGTGCCGCGCAGCACGGCGCCGCCCGCGAGTTCGACGTCCTGGCGGGTCTCGCGGGAGGCCTGGACGCTGACGGGGAGCGCGGCGGGGCGGAAGGCGGGCGCGCTGGCGGCGAGGGTGTACTCGCCCGCCACCAACTCGGCGATCACATAGCCGCCTTCGCGTCCGCTGCGCGTGCTGGCGACCACCTCGCCATGCACGTTGGTCAGCGTGACGGTGGCCTCGCGCACCGGGGTGCCGTCCGCGGTCAGCACGCTTCCGGCGAGGCGTCCGGCGCCGCCGAGTACGACGTCCAGCTCCACGGGGCGTTCGCCGACGGTCACCGAGACGGCCTGCGGCTGGTGGCCCCCGGCCGCGGCGATCAGGACGTACGACCCCGATCCGGGCGTGGACAGCGCGTACCGCCCGTCCTCTCCGCTGGCGCCCCGCCCGATCTGCGCTCCCGCGATGTCGATGAGGGTGAGCGCGGCGCGCGGGACGACGGTGCCGTCGGGGTGCTGCACCGTGCCGCAGACGGGAATTCCGGCGGCGTAGGCGGAACGGGCCTTCGGGATATGGGCGTTCACCTGCGCGGCCTCCGGGTCGGCGGTGGGAGCGTTGTGGGACACCAGCGGTTTCTCCTTGAGGAAGCAGGCGATGAGCAGGCCGAGGACGAGTACCGGCACCAGGTAGAGAAAGATCCGCGGCATGGCGTCCGCGTAGGCGCCGATGTAGTCGTCGCGCAGGGCGGCGGGCATCGCGTGGACGAGTTGCGGGGTGAGGGACTTCGAGTCCGGGAGGCCGGTCCCCGCGCGCGTGGGCAGACGATCGGCGAGTGCGTCGGTGAGCCGACGGGCGAAGAGGGTGCCGAAGACGGCGGCTCCGACGCTGCCGCCGATCTGCCGGAAGTAGTTGTTGGCGCTGGTCGCGGTGCCGAGGTCGGCGGGGCGTACGGAGTTCTGCACGGCGAGGATCAGGACCGGCATCACCATGCCGATGCCGGCGCCGAGCACGGCCATCCAGATGCTGTAGTGCAGCCGGGGGGTGTCGACTTCGAGGCGGGACAGGAGCCACATGCCGAGGGCGGAGAGGGCACTGCCCAGGAGCGGGTAGACCTTGTAGCGGCCGGTGCGGCTGATGAGCTGCCCGGAGACGACCGAGGCGCCGACGATTCCGCCCATCATGGGGAGCATCAGGAGTCCGGACTCGGTGGCGCTGGCCCCGTCGACCATCTGCAGGAAGGTGGGCAGATAACTGGCGGCCCCGAAGAGGGCGACGCCGATGACCAGACCCACCAGCGCGGTGACGGTGAAGACGCCGTCCCTGAACAGCCGCAGCGGGATGAGGGGTTCGGCGGCGAAGTGCTCGGCGAGCAGGAAGAGCAGCGTGGCGGCGAGCGCGCCCGCTGCGAGCCCCAGGATGACCCGCGAGCCCCACGCGTACTCGGTGCCGCCCCAACTGGTCAGCAGGACCAGGCACGTCGAGGCGGCGGCGAGGAGCAGCACACCGGGCAGGTCGAGGCGCCCCCGGACGGTGGGCTTCGGCAGCTTCAGTACGACGGTGACGACGGCCAGCGTGGCCAGGCCGAAAGGCACGTTGATGTAGAAGCACCACCTCCAGGAGAGGTGGTCCGTGAAATAGCCGCCCAGAAGAGGGCCGGCAACCGAGGCGAGGCCGAACGCGGCGCCGATCAGGCCCATGAAGCGGCCTCGTTGGCGCGGCGGAACGATGTCCGCGATGATCGCCTGCACGCCGATCATGAGGCCGCCCGCACCGACGCCCTGGATCGCGCGGAAGGCGATCAACCGGTCCATGGTGCGCGACCATCCGGCGAGCGCCGAGCCGACGACGAAGACGGCGATCGCGAACTGGAAGGCGCCCTTGCGACCGAAGAGGTCACCGAACTTGCCGTAGACCGGAAGTCCGACGGTGGAGGTGAGCAGGTAGGCGGTGATCGCCCAGGACATCTTGTCCAGGCCGTGCAGCTCCCCGACGATCTTCGGGAGCGCGGTGGCCACGATCATCTGGTCCAGCGCGGCGAGCAGCAACGCGAGCATGAGCCCCAAGAAGACCAACCGCACCTGGCGCGGGCTCAGTCGGGCGGGCTCGGCCGTCTGGGGAGCGGACTCCTGCGGGAGCGCGGCAGCCGGTTCGTCCTTCACCAGAGTGATCCCGCCCACGTCCCGCTCCCCTCGTCGCGCCCACCGCACAATTCCCGCTTATCGCGACAACTGCGAGTAAGCGCGACGAGTTACGGCGTACCCTCGCGCGACAGGGAGATCCACTCGAAACGGTGAGGCCGCAACAGCCCCTGGAGAGTCACCCCTTGGACCGCGCGCCCGGCGCGGTCACCCCGTGGGCTACTTCTCGACCTCGGTGGCGAGCTTGGCGAGCACCGCGTCGTAGATCCGGCTGAGGCCCTTGGGCGCGAAGGTCTTCTCGAAGAAGCCGCCGATCCCGCTCGCGCCGTTCCAGACGGTGCTGATCACGACGCGCGACTTGCCCTCGCCGGCAGGGGTGACCCGCCAGGTGGTGACCATAGAGGAGTTGCGATCCTTCTCGACGAGCTCGCCGTCGGTGGGCTCGCTCACCTCGAGCAGGCAGTCGCGGACACGCTTGCTGGTGGCCTGGAGCTTCCAGTGGACGAGTGTGCCCTCGCCGTCGCCGCCCTCGCGCACCTCGTACTCGCTGAAGTGCTCGGGCAGCAGCTTCGCGCGCGTGCCGCTGTAGTCGGCCAGGGCGTCGAACACCGCCTCCGCGTCCGCCGCGATGACCCGTTCCGTCGTGGCCTCGACCTGCGCCATGGCACTTCCTCCAGCACTTGGTTCCTCGGGGGTGTGCGGTCAGCCAACCACCAGGCGGGCCGACCCCCCAAATCGGGGTCCCCGTGGGGCGGGGAAGGAGTCCGCGCGAGGGCCCGGAAGGTGTCCGCACGGGGGCGCCGGAAACAAGGTCGCACGATCAAGGGAACATGTGTTCTATTCTGTGGCCAGTGCTACCGAGGAGGCGTCATGCGCTGGGACAACCTCACAGTGGACCCCGCCGGGGACCCGGTCCGGGACGCCGCGCTGTTCGGCGCGGACGCGGTGACCACCCGTACCTTCGACACCCCGGAGTTCCGCGGGATCACCTTCCACGAGATCCGGGCCCGGTCGATCGTGAACCGGGTGCCGGGGGCCTCCCGCATGCCCTTCGAGTGGACGGTCAACCCTTATCGGGGGTGCACGCACGCGTGTGTGTACTGCTTCGCGCGCAAGACGCACAGCTACCTGGACCTCGACACCGGACTCGACTTCGACTCCCAGATCGTGGTCAAGGTCAACGCGCCGGACCTGCTGCGCCGCCAGCTCGCCTCGCGCCGCTGGCAGGGCGAGCACATCGCGATGGGCACCAACGTCGACTGCTATCAGCGGGCAGAGGGCCGCTACCGGCTGATGCCCGGCATCATCGCGGCCCTCCGCGACCACGCGAACCCCTTCTCGATCCTGACGAAGGGCACGCTGATCCTGCGTGACCTCGACCTCGTGAAGCAGGCGTCCGAGGTCACCGACGTCGGAATCTCCGTCTCGGTGGGCTTCACGGACCCCGAGCTGTGGCGCACCGTCGAGCCGGGCACCCCGGCGCCGGAGCGCCGCCTGGACGTCGTGCGCACCCTCACGGACCATGGCATCGGCTGCGGCGTTCTGATGGCCCCCGTGATCCCCTTCCTGGGCGATCACCCGGCCCAGCTGCGCGCCACCGTGCAGGCGATCGCGGCCTCCGGGGCCACCTCCGTCACCCCACTGGTGCTGCATCTGCGGCCCGGCGCCCGCGAATGGTTCATGGCCTGGCTGGAGCACCACCACCCCTACCTCGTACGCCGTTACGAGCGGCTGTACGCGGAGGGCGCCTACGCCCCGAAGTGGTACCAGCGCCGGATCACCCGTCAGGTCCATGAGCTGGCGCAGGAGTACGGCATCGGTCCCACGCGCGCGGGGATGCCGCGCAGGATCAGCGCACCCGAGCCCCCGGCGGCGGCACCTACACCGGAGCCGACCCAGCTCACACTGCTCTGACGGCATCCGAGCGCATCCCGCGACTCAATCGGGTCAAGTCTTGTCAGAACAAGTTCTTCCGGCCTCTCTTTCCGGGACGATGCGGCGAAGGCCGTGGCGTGCACGGCTCAAAATCCTCCGTCCTGGGAGGCCTTGTGAAGAAACGCGCAGCTGCTCTGTGCGGGGCAGCCGCCGTGCTGGCCGGGATGATCACGTCGATCCCCGCCGACGCGAACGCCGGCTCCGCGACCGCACCGCGCACCACCCAGACCGCGAAGCTCACTTGGAAGAAGTGCGGCACCAGCGACTATCCGACGCTCCAATGCGCGTCACTGAAGGTGCCACTGGACCACTCGCATCCGCACAGCGAGCGGATCACTCTCGCCCTGTCACGCGTCCCGCACACCGCGAAGACATACCAGGGCCCCCTGCTCGTGAACCCGGGCGGCCCCGGCGGCAGCGGGCTCACGCTGGCCGGATTCGTCGCCTCCGCACTGCCGAAGACCGTGGCTGCGCAGTACGACGTCATCGGCTTCGACCCGCGGGGCGTCGGCGCGAGCAAGCCCGCCCTCGACTGTGAACCCGGGCACTTCAAGCCGGTGCGCCCCGACACGGTGCCGAGCACCTGGGCCATCGAGAAGGCCAACCTCGCCCGCGCCAAGGCCTTCGCCAAGGCGTGCGGCACGAAGTACGCGAGCCTGCTGCCCTACCTGGACACGGTGAGCGCGGTCCAGGACATGGACTCGATCCGCGGCGCGCTCGGGGCCAAGAAGATCAACTACTTCGGCTACTCCTACGGCACCTACCTGGGCGCCGTGTACGCGAAGCTCTATCCGCACCGCGTACGCCGCCTGGTTCTGGACTCGATCGTCGACCCCACCGGCGTCTGGTACGACGACAACACCGGGCAGGACTACGCCTTCAACGACCGCCACCTGGCGTTCCTGGCGTGGGTCGCCAAGCACAACTCGACGTACAAGCTCGGCACCGACCCGGCCAAGGTCGAGGCCAAGTGGTACGCGATGCGCGCGGCGCTCGCCAAGAAGCCCGCCGAGAAGAAGATCGGCGCCTCCGAGCTGGAGGACACCTTCATCCCCGGCGGCTACTACAACGGATACTGGCCCTACCTCGCCGAGGCGTTCGCGGCGTATGTGAACGACAAGAACACGGACCCGCTCGTCGAAGCGTACGGCAACTTCGGCGCCGTCGACGCCTCGGGAGACAACGGCTACAGCGTCTACACCTCGGTGCAGTGCCGCGACGCGTCGTGGCCGCGCGACTGGAACCAGTGGCGCAAGGACAACTGGGCGGTGTACGCCAAGGCGCCGTTCATGGCCTGGAACAACGCCTGGTACAACGCGCCGTGCGCCTTCTGGCCGACGGACTCCCTCCATCCGGTGAACGTCTCCAACAAGGCCCTGCCGCCGGTGCTGCTCTTCCAGGCCACGAACGACGCGGCCACTCCGTACGAGGGCGGCGTCACCGTCCACCACCAACTGCGCGGCTCCAGCCTGGTGGTCGAGCAGGGCGGCGGGAACCACGGCATCACGCTGAGCGGCAACGCCTGCCTGGACAAGTACCTGGCGACGTATCTGGCCAACGGCAAGGTGCCGCGCAGCGGCGGCGAGGTCGACGCGGTGTGCAAGACGCTGCCCGATCCGGAGCCGCTGAGGACCAAGGCGGCGTCCACCTCCTCGAGCGGCTCGACGCTGCACGGACTGCTCGGCTTCCGGGGCTGAACCCCCCGCTGAGCGATGGCCCGTCGGGGGCGTTGTCAGACCCATGCTCCACCATGGACGCATGAGTGAACTGACGCGCATTTCCGCCCCCGACGGGGTCGCCCCCGCCGCCGCGTACACGCACGTCGTGATCGGTACTGGCCGCTTCGTCGCGGTCTCGGGCCAACTCGCCCTCGACGAGGACGGCAAGCTCGTCGGCGAGGGCGACCCGGACGCACAGGCCCATCAGGTCTTCGAGAACCTGCGCCGGTGCCTCGCAGCCGCGGGGGCCACCTTCGACCACGTCGTGAAACTCACCTTGTTCGTCACGGACATGGCCCACATGCCCGCGATCCGCGCCGCCCGCGACGCGCACATACACGCCGACCGACTCCCGGCCGCTTCCGCCGTCCAGGTCGCCGCACTGGTCCGCCCCGAGTTCCTGATGGAGATCGAGGCGTACGCGGTGGTGGGCGAGTGAGTGGGCTCCGGGTCCGCGAGACCTGGTCACGGAGCGGCACGCTGAGATGATCGACTGGGCTTGCCACGGGCCCTACTGCGACGTGGGCGGGGTCGCGGTGCCCGAGGTGCGGTACGCGCGGTGCCGGCCGACGACGGGCCCGGCTGAGCTAAGGCTTCGGCAGCCGCGCCAGCGCGTGGACCGCCGCCTCCGCGAGCGCCGGATGCGCCAGCGCCTCGTTCAGCACGGGTCTCGCGCGTGCGTCCTCCAGCGCGCCCAGGCCTTCCACGCAGGCGAGCGCGACCCGGCGGTACGGGTCGTGCGGGCGCAGTCTGCGTCGCAGCGTGGTGACCAGCGCGGGCACGGCCTCGGGAGCGCGCAGTTCGACCAGGAGCCGTACCGGATGGAGCGCGTAGGCGACGCGCAGTTCGTTGGTGGCGAGCGCGGCCGCCGCGCGTGCCGTACGCGGGTCGCCGAGCCGGGCCAGGGCATAGGAGGCGGACGCGCAGCGCTGCGGCTCGCGGTGGTTGAGCAGCAGGACGAGCGCCTCGAAGGCCCGCCGGTCGCCGGCGACGCCGAGCCGGAAGGCGACCAGCTCCCGGACCCACAGTGGCTGGCCCGGTTCTGTGAGCGCGGCGGCCAGTTCGTCAGTGTCCTCCGTCGCCATGAGCCGGTCGTACGCCGCCGACGCCCCGGCCTCGGTCCGTAAACGCTCCGTGAGTGATCGCAACGCTTCGTCCATGGCGCCGAGCCTAGAGAAACCGGTGAGGCGCCGGGACGTACATCACAAACTCGGGGGCTGGCGCGCTCGTTACTGGCGGGTTAAGCTCAGACGAGCGAGTTACCCACTCGTCTCTCACTCGCGGTGGCCTGGTGACGCAGCCATCGGGAGAGCAGTCGGTTCGGTACCTCAGGTACCGCAGTACGGCACGGCTCCGGGACAGGGCCGGTCGGCTTCACCGCTCCACGAGGCGTCCGTTCGTCGGCGCCCCCGGACGGCACCGGGCGTGTGCGCTCGTCAGCCCGGCAACACCCGCAAACTCCGCACCGTGTGCGCTCGTTGGCGTGCCCGCGTGCGCTCCTCAGTCGTCACCCTCTTCCTGGAGTCCCGCGATGGCCACTCCCCTGTCCGACACCCCTCTGTCCCCGCTGAAGACCGTCGCCGTCATCGGCCTCGGCACCATGGGCACCGGCATCGCCGAGGTCCTCGCCCGGGCCGGCCGCGAAGTCATCGGCATCGACATCAGCGAGGCCGCGGCCGCCCAGGCCGTCACCGCTCTCGAGGCCTCCACGGCCCGCGCGGTGCTGCGTGAGCGCCTCACCGAGCAGGAGCGCGGCGACGTCCTCTCCCGCTTCCGCACGTTCACCGATCTGCAGGCCGCGGCCGACGCCGACCTGGTCATCGAGGTGACCCCGGAGTCCTACGACATCAAGCAGCAGGTCTTCCGGGCGCTCGACGGCGTCGTGCGCCCCGAGACCATCCTCGCGACGGGCACCAACGCCCTGTCGGTGACGCGTCTCGCCGCCGACTCGGCCCGCCCCGAGCGCGTGCTCGGCCTGCACTTCTTCAACCCGGCCCCGGCGATGAAACTCGTCGAGGTCGTCTCCTCGGTGCTGACGGCGCCCAGCGCCGTCGCCGCGGTCACGGACCTCGCCCTCGAACTCGGCAAGGAGCCCGTCGCGGTGGGCGACCGGCCCGGATTCGTCGCCGATGGACTGCTGTTCGGCTACCTGAACCAGGCCGCCGCGATGTACGAGGCGAAGTACGCCTCCCGCGAGGACATCGACGCCGCGATGAAGCTCGGCTGCGGACTGCCCATGGGCCCGCTGGCGCTGCTCGACCTGATCGGCGTGGACACCGCGCGGACGGTCCTGGAGGCCATGTACACCGAGTCGCGCGACCGGCTGCACGCACCGGCGCCCATCCTCAAGCAGCTCAGCCAGGCGGGCCTGACCGGTCGCAAGTCGGGGCGCGGCTTCTACTCGTACGACGCTCCCGGCAGCGCCGCCGTCGTGCGGGACGCGCTGACGCCGCTGGAGGGAGCCGCTTCGACCCCCGGCCGCGGCGTCCGCTCCGTGGGTGTCGCCGGCTCGGGCACGATGGCGTCCGGCATCGCCGAGGTCTTCGCGAAGGCCGGGTACGAGGTCGTCCTCGCCGCCCGCAGCGAGGAGAAGGCGCAGGCCGCCAAGGCCCGTATAGGCAAGTCGCTTTCGCGCTCTGTCGACAAGGGACGGATGACGGCCGAGGCGGCGGCCCAGACCCTGGAGCGGATCACCCCGGCGGGCTCGTACGACGCCTTCGCCGAGGTGGATCTGGCGCTGGAGGCGGTCGCCGAGGACCTGGAGATCAAGCAGCAGCTGTTCGCCACGTTCGACAAGGTCTGCAAGCCCGGCGCGATCCTCGCCACCACCACCTCCTCGCTGCCCGTCGTCGCCTGCGCCCGCGCCACCTCGCGCCCGCAGGACGTGATCGGCATGCACTTCTTCAACCCGGCCCCGGCGATGAAGCTCGTCGAGGTGGTGCGGACCGTGCTGACCGCGGACGATGTGCACGCCACCGTGCGCGAGGTCTGCGCGAAGATCCGCAAGCACCCGGTGGACTGCGGCGACCGGGCCGGTTTCATCGTGAACGCGCTGCTGTTCCCGTACCTGAACAACGCGATCAAGATGGTGCAGGAGCACTACGCGTCCCTCGACGACATCGACGCGGCCATGAAGCTGGGCGGTGGCTACCCCATGGGCCCCTTCGAGCTGCTGGACGTGGTCGGGCTCGACGTCTCCCTGGCCATCGAGAAGGTCCTGCACCGCGAGTTCCGCGACCCGGGCCTGGCCCCGGCGCCGCTCCTGGAGCACCTGGTGGCCGCGGGCTGCCTCGGCCGCAAGACGGGCCGCGGCTTCCGCGAATATGCCCGGCGCTGAGCGTCCGGGCGACTGGCCGGCAGACAACGACGACTGGGGCGGGCTGCTCGGCCCGGCCGCGATCCCCCCGCCCGCTCAGGGCGGGGGGATCCCCGGACATGCGCGCTCTCCTGCGCACATGCAGTACGTTCGGGTCATGTCCCAGCCCGCCAAGTCCTCACGTACACCAGCCACGCCCGACGCACCGGAAAGTGCCGCGGGCAGTCGCGCCGCCGCGCAACGGCTCAAGATGCGCCGGGAGCTGGCGGCCGCGGCCATGGAGCTGTTCGCGACCAAGGGGTACGAGGCGACCACCGTCGACGAGATCGCGGCCCGGGCCGGGGTGGCACGCCGAACCTTCTTCCGCCACTTCCGCTCCAAGGAAGAGGCGATCTTCCCCGATCACGACGACACGTTGATCCGGGCCGAGGCGGTGCTCAACGCGGCGCCCGCACACGAGCATCCGCTCGACACGGTGTGCCGTGGCATCAAGGAAGTCATGAGGATGTACGCGGCCCGGCCCGAGATCTCGGTCTCGCGCTACAAGCTGACGCGCGAAGTGCCGACGCTGCGGGAGGCCGAGATCGCCTCGGTGGCCCGCTACGAGCGGCTCTTCACCCGCTATCTCCTGGGCCACTTCGACGAGCACGCGCACGACGACGACGCCAATGACGATCCGCTGCTCGCGGAGGTCGCCGCGTCGGCCGTGGTCACGGCACACAACCACGTCCTACGGCGCTGGCTGCGGGCGGGGGGCCAGGGCGACGTCGAGGCACAGCTCGACCACGCGTTCGCCATCGTCCGCAAGACGTTCGGCACCGGGATCGGCGCCGGGCGGGATGCCTCGCCTCAGCTGGCGCCGGCTTCCTCCTTCACGGAGGGGGACGTCCTGGTGACCGTGGCCCGGGTCGACGCCCCCTTGGATCAGGTGATGCGAACCATCGAGCAGGCGCTCAAGGAACGGTCGTAGCGACTTCCCTCACCGCGCGACTCCGCCGTTTGTTCCTCCATCACGGGACACGCTTACTCATCGCCGGACGGGCTCAATTTGAGCGCGTCCGGCGTTTTTGCGCCCTGAATTCGATCGATCATCGCGCAATCTGATCGATCATCGCTCACGTGTTACGTAAAGATTTCACCTGAGCGCAACTTCTGGCACTCCGTGCCTTGTCAGGTGACACGCCGTGCCATACGTTGAAGAGGTCCGGGCGGCCGGCGTGCAGAGACCTTTCGTACGCCGGCTGTCCCCGCAAGCCAATGGCCTGCGCGCCCGGACGCCTGCGTCACAGGCAACCTCCCGCGCCACAAAGCGCTGCCAGCACCACCTCCGCCGAACCGACGGCACCCCCTCACACCAACAGCAGCACCGACGTAACCCTCAGCGTCTCCCCTCAAAGACGCCAGTCGCCGGAGGCAACACCGTGAAGGAAATCCTGGACGCGATTCAGTCGCAGACGGCCACGGCCGCCGACTTCGCCGCCTTGCCGCTCCCCGAGTCGTACCGCGCGATCACCGTGCACAAGGACGAGACCGAGATGTTCACCGGGCTCGCCACCCGCGACAAGGACCCCCGCAAGTCGATCCACCTGGACGACGTGCCGGTGCCGGAGCTCGGCCCGGGCGAGGCCCTGGTGGCCGTCATGGCCTCCTCCGTCAACTACAACTCGGTCTGGACCTCGATCTTCGAGCCGCTGTCGACCTTCGGCTTCCTGGAGCGCTACGGCAGGCTCAGCGAGCTCACCAAGCGCCACGACCTGCCGTACCACATCATCGGCTCCGACCTCGCGGGCGTCGTCCTGCGCACCGGCCCGGGCGTGAACGCCTGGAAGCCCGGTGACGAGGTCGTCGCGCACTGTCTGTCGGTCGAGCTGGAGTCCTCCGACGGCCACAACGACACGATGCTCGACCCCGAACAGCGCATCTGGGGCTTCGAGACCAACTTCGGCGGCCTCGCCGAGATCGCGCTCGTCAAGTCCAACCAGCTGATGCCGAAGCCGGATCACCTGAGCTGGGAGGAAGCCGCCGCTCCGGGGCTTGTGAACTCCACCGCGTACCGGCAGCTCGTCTCCCGCAACGGCGCCGGCATGAAGCAGGGCGACAACGTCCTGATCTGGGGCGCGAGCGGTGGACTCGGCTCGTACGCCACGCAGTTCGCGCTCGCCGGTGGCGCCAACCCCATCTGTGTCGTGAGCAGCCCGCAGAAGGCGGACATCTGCCGGAAGATGGGCGCAGAGGCGATCATCGACCGCAACGCCGAGGACTACAAGTTCTGGAAGGACGAGCACACCCAGGACCCGAGGGAGTGGAAGCGCTTCGGCAAGCGCATCCGCGAGCTGACCGGTGGCGAGGACGTGGACATCGTCTTCGAGCACCCTGGCCGCGAGACCTTCGGCGCGAGCGTGTACGTCACCCGCAAGGGCGGCACCATCGTCACCTGTGCCTCGACCTCTGGCTACAACCACGAGTACGACAACCGCTACCTGTGGATGTCACTGAAGCGGATCGTCGGCTCGCACTTCGCCAACTACCGCGAGGCCTGGGAAGCCAACCGGCTGGTCGCCAAGGGCAAGATTCACCCGACGCTCTCCAAGGTGTACTCCCTGGAGGAGACCGGGCAGGCCGCGTACGACGTGCACCGCAACCTCCACCAGGGCAAGGTCGGCGTTCTCGCGCTGGCGCCCCGCGAGGGCCTCGGCGTGCGCGACGAGGAGAAGCGCGCCCAGCACATCGACGCCATCAACCGCTTCCGGAACGTCTGAGGTCCCGCAGATGACTGAGCGCCAGCCCGCGCCTGCGCCTGAGGGCGCGCCGGTGTCGAAAGAGACGAAGCCGAGGGAGCGAAGCGACCGCGGGCTGAGGAACGTCGACACCGGCACCGAGCGCCCTCGGGCGCAGGCGCAAAAGGAAAGGGACCGGCCGTGGCTGATGCGCACGTACGCCGGTCACTCCACCGCCGAGGCGTCCAACGAGTTGTACCGGCGCAACCTCGCCAAGGGCCAGACCGGTCTGTCGGTCGCCTTCGACCTGCCGACGCAGACCGGCTACGACCCCGACCACATCCTCGCCCGCGGCGAGGTCGGCCGGGTCGGCGTGCCGGTGTCGCACCTCGGTGACATGCGCCGTCTGTTCCAGGACATACCCCTGGAGCAGATGAACACCTCGATGACGATCAACGCCACCGCCATGTGGCTGCTGGCGCTCTATCAGGTCGTCGCCGAGGAGCAGGGCGCGGACATCACCAAGCTCCAGGGCACGACCCAGAACGACATCGTGAAGGAGTACCTGTCGCGCGGGACGCATGTCTTCCCGCCGATTCCCTCACTCCGTCTCACGACCGACATGATCACCTACACGGTGAACCACATCCCGAAGTGGAACCCGATCAACATCTGCAGCTACCACCTGCAGGAGGCGGGCGCCACGCCGGTCCAGGAGATCGCGTACGCGATGTCCACCGCGATCGCCGTGCTGGACGCGGTGTTCGCGTCCGGGCAGATCGCCGAGGACCGCAAGGGTGACGTCGTCGCCCGTATCTCCTTCTTCGTGAACGCGGGCGTCCGCTTCGTCGAGGAGATGTGCAAGATGCGGGCGTTCGGCCGGATCTGGGACAAGATCACGCGCGAACGGTACGGCATCGAGGACCCCAAGCAGCGGCGCTTCCGGTACGGCGTCCAGGTCAACTCCCTCGGTCTGACCGAGGCGCAGCCGGAGAACAACGTCCAGCGGATCGTGCTCGAGATGCTGGCCGTGACGCTCTCGAAGGACGCACGCGCGCGTGCCGTGCAGTTGCCCGCCTGGAACGAGGCGCTCGGCCTGCCCCGGCCCTGGGACCAGCAGTGGTCGCTGCGGATGCAGCAGGTGCTCGCGTACGAGAGCGATCTGCTGGAGTACGCCGACATCTTCGAGGGCTCGCACGTCGTCGAGGCCAAGGTGGCGGAGCTGGTCGAGGAGTCGTTCGCCGAGATCGACCGGATCCAGGAGATGGGCGGCGCGATGGCCGCCGTCGAGTCGGGCTATCTGAAGTCGCAGCTCGTCTCGTCGCACGCCGAGCGCCGGGCCCGTATCGAGTCCGGCCAGGAGAAGATCGTCGGCGTCAACATCTTCGAGTCGACCGAGCCGAACCCGCTGACGGCCGACCTGGACGCGGCGATCCAGACGGTCGACCCGGCGGTCGAGGCCCGGGTGATCTCCGCGCTCCAGCACTGGCGGGACACGCGCTACCAGCCGCCCTTCAACCACCCGCGCCCCTGCAAGGCGCTGGAGCGGCTGAAGGAGGCCGCCAAGGGCACCGACAACCTCATGGAGGCCACCCTGGAGTGCGCCCGGGCCGGAGTCACGACCGGCGAGTGGTCCGGGGCCCTGCGCGAGGTGTTCGGCGAGTTCCGCGCCCCCACCGGTGTGTCGTCCGCGCCCGTCGCGGTGACCGCCGAGCAGGGCACCGCGCTGGCGCTGGTGCGCCGAAAGGTGGAGCTGACGGCGAAGGACCTCGGCGTCGGCAAGCTCCGCTTCCTGGTGGGCAAGCCGGGCCTGGACGGGCACTCCAACGGCGCCGAGCAGATCGCCGTGCGGGCCCGCGACGCCGGGTTCGAGGTGGTCTACCAGGGCATCCGGCTGACGCCCGAGGAGATCGTGGCCGCGGCCGTCGCCGAGGACGTGCACGGCGTCGGGCTGTCCATCCTGTCCGGTTCGCACGCCCAGTTGGTGCCGGACGTGCTGGAGCGGCTGCGCGAGGCCGGCGCGGCCGACATTCCGGTGATCGCGGGCGGGATCATCCCGAACGCCGACGCCGAACAGCTGCGGGCCGCGGGAGTGGCCGCGGTCTTCACCCCGAAGGACTTCGACATCACCGGAATCATCGGCCGTATCGTCGACGAGATCCGCAAAGCGAACAAGCTCGACCCTCTGGAGGTCCCCGCATGACCAGCCCCGTCAACCGCCTTCGCCCGCGGCGCTCCTGCCTGGCCGTGCCGGGCTCGAACCCGCGCTTCCTGGAGAAGGCGCAGGGCCTCCCCGCCGACCAGGTCTTCCTCGACCTGGAGGACGCGTGCGCCCCGCTGGCCAAGCCCGAGGCGCGGCACACCATCGTCAAGTTCCTCAACGAGGGCGACTGGACCGGCAAGACGCGGGTCGTGCGCGTCAACGACTGGACGACCCAGTGGACGTACCGCGATGTCGTGACCGTGGTCGAGGGCGCGGGCCAGAACCTTGACTGCATCATGCTGCCGAAGGTCCAGGACGCCCAGCAGGTCGTCGCTCTTGATCTGCTGTTGACGCAGATCGAGAAGACGATGGGCTTCGAGGTCGGCAAGATCGGTATTGAGGCGCAGATCGAGAACGCGAAGGGTCTGGTCAATGTTGACGACATTGCCGCTGCCTCGCCGCGTGTAGAGACCATCATCTTCGGCCCGGCCGACTTCATGGCGTCGATCAACATGAAGTCGCTCGTCGTCGGCGAGCAGCCCCCGGGCTACCCGGCGGACGCGTACCACTACATCCTGATGCGCATCCTGATGGCCGCGCGCACGCACAACCTCCAGGCGATCGACGGTCCCTACCTGCAGATCCGCAACCAGGAGGGCTACCGCGAGGTCGCCCAGCGCGCCGCCGCCCTCGGTTTCGACGGCAAGTGGGTGCTGCACCCGGACCAGGTCGCCGCGGCCAACGAGATCTTCTCGCCCTCCCAGGAGGACTTCGACCACGCCGAGCTGATCCTGGACGCGTACGACTACTGCACGTCCGAGGCGGGCGGCAAGAAGGGCTCCGCGATGCTCGGCGACGAGATGATCGACGAGGCCAGCCGCAAGATGGCGCTGGTCATCTCGGGCAAGGGACGGGCCGCCGGCATGCAGCGCACCAGCAAGTTCGAAGCCCCGGAGGCCTGAGCACCATGCAGTTCGGACGCACCTACGAGGAGTTCGAGGTCGGCGCGGTCTACAAGCACTGGCCCGGAAAAACGGTCACGGAGTACGACGACCACCTCTTCTGTCTGCTGACCATGAACCACCACCCGCTCCACATGGACGTCAACTATGCGGAGAACACGACGGACTTCGGGAAGAACGTCGTAGTCGGGAACTACATCTACTCGCTGCTGCTCGGCATGTCCGTGCCGGACGTCTCGGGCAAGGCGATCGCGAACCTGGAGATCGAGTCGCTGCGTCACGTGGCGCCGACCTTCCACGGCGACACGCTCTACGGCGAGACCACGGTCCTGGACAAGACGCCGTCGAAGTCGAAGAGCGACCGTGGAATCGTCTATGTCGAGACCAAGGGCTACAAGCAGGACGGCACGCTGGTCTGCGTGTTCCGCCGCAAGGTGATGGTCCCCACCGAGACATACATCAAGGAGCGCGGCGGCGAGCAGCCCGGCCGTCCCGAACTGAAGCAGCAGGAGAAGTAGCCATGGCGCGACTCGCCCAGACCGCAGGTCTCACCGACATCCAGCAGGAGATCCTCTCCACCGTCCGCGACTTCGTGGACAAGGAGATCATCCCGGTCGCCACCGAGCTGGAGCACCGCGACGAGTACCCGCAGCAGATCGTCGACGGCCTCAAGGAGCTGGGCCTCTTCGGCCTGATGATCCCCGAGGAGTACGGCGGTCTGGGCGAGTCCCTCCTGACGTACGCGCTCTGCGTCGAGGAGATCGCCCGCGGCTGGATGTCGGTGTCCGGCATCATCAACACGCACTTCATCGTGGCGTACATGCTCAAGCAGCACGGCACCCAGGAGCAGAAGGAGTACTTCCTGCCCCGGATGGCGCTGGGCGAGGTGCGGGGCGCCTTCTCCATGTCGGAGCCGGCGCTCGGCTCGGACGTGTCCGCGATCTCGTCCAAGGCGGTCAAGGACGGCGACGAGTACGTCCTGAACGGTCAGAAGATGTGGCTGACGAACGGCGGCACATCGACTCTGGTGGCCGTTCTCGTCCGGAGTGACGAAGGACACCCCGAGGGCACGCCGCCCCACAAGTCGATGACGACCTTCCTGGTGGAGAAGGAGCCCGGCTTCGGAGAGGTCCGCCCCGGCCTCACCATTCCCGGGAAGATCGACAAGATGGGCTACAAGGGCGTCGACACCACCGAACTCATCATGGACGGACTGCGCATTCCGGCCAATCGTGTGCTCGGCGGGACCACCGGCCGAGGGTTTTACCAAATGATGGACGGAGTGGAGGTCGGCCGCGTCAACGTCGCGGCCCGTGGTTGCGGCGTCGCTCAGCGCGCCTTTGAGCTGGGCGTCTCCTATGCCCAGCAGCGCCACACCTTCGGCAAGCAGATCGCCCAGCACCAGGCCATCCAGTTCAAGCTCGCCGAGATGGCTACCAAGGTCGAGGCCGCCCATGCCATGATGGTGAACGCGGCACGCAAAAAGGACTCTGGCGAACGAAACGACCTCGAAGCGGGGATGGCGAAGTACCTCGCCTCCGAGTACTGCAAGGAGGTCGTGGAGGACGCTTTCCGGATCCACGGCGGCTACGGCTTCTCCAAGGAGTACGAGATCGAGCGCCTGTATCGTGAGGCCCCGATGCTGTTGATCGGTGAAGGTACCGCCGAAATCCAGAAAATGATCATCGGGCGCAGGTTGCTCGAAGAGTATCGACTCCAGGGCTAGATGTCCCGGTTCGGGGTGTTTTCTTCGCGAAGAAGATCACACCCCGTCAACACTCTTCGGCCGTCGACTCGGCTTCCTGGCTTGCCCAGTTGTTGCCCGCGACCGGTACGATCGCCGGAAAGCCGCCGTCCCCCGTTCCAGCGCGGCATCATCCGCTACGAAGGTCATCCATGCCCCACAGCCAAACCTCTGCACCACGCGACAGCCTGGCAAGCGTACGCCTCGCGCGCGGAGCATCGCCGTGGCTTCTCCCGACCGTTGCCACCGCAGCACTCAGCCTGGCCCGCGCGCGCCGCTCCGGCGCCGCCAAGGCCGTCGCCGTACCCGCCACCGCGCTCGCGGCCGGGATGCTGTGGTTCTTCCGTGATCCCGAGCGTGAGATCGCACCGGGCCGGGTCATCTCGCCCGCCGACGGTGTGGTGCAGAGCATCATGCCCTGGAAGGACGGACGGACCCGCGTCGCGATCTTCATGAGCCCGCTCAACGTCCACGTCAACCGCGCGCCGCTCTCCGGCACGGTGACGTCGGTCGAGCACATCCCCGGCGGGTTCGTGCCGGCGTTCAACAAGGAGAGCGAGAACAACGAACGCGTCGTCTGGCACTTCGACACCGAGCTCGGTGACATCGAGATGATCCAGATCGCCGGCGCGGTCGCCCGTCGCATCGTCCCGTACATCCCGCAGGGCACCAAGGTCGAGCAGGGTGACCGGATCGGTCTGATCCGCTTCGGCTCGCGTGTCGACATCTACCTCCCCGAGGGTGTCGAGGTTGCTGTGGAGGTCGGTCAGAAGACCGTGGCTGGGGTGACTCGAATTGACCGTGATTGATCCCGAGACACAGGCCGGCTGGGTGCCGGAGGCCGATGGAGTGGACGACGAGGAGGAGATGCCTCTCTCGCTCCGCCTCTCAATAGCGGACACTCTCACGCTCGGTAACGCCACGTGCGGCTTCATGGCGGTGTACTTCACCACCACGGGCATTCTGATCCCGCACCTCACCGGCAGCCAGGAGACGGGCATGGCGCGGCACAGCGCCGCGACGGCCGTCATCCTCATGCTCTGCGCGGCGGTCTTCGACCTCTTCGACGGTCTGGTCGCCCGCAAACTGCGCTCCTCCCCCATGGGCGCGGAGCTGGACAACCTGTCGGACCTGATCAGCTTCGGTCTCGCGCCGGCGTACTTCGTGCTGGTCTACGGCATGGTCGCGGACGACGCGCATCAGCGGGTGGCGGCGGTGGGGGCCATCGTGGTCCTGCTGGCCGTGGTCCTCCGGCTGGCGAGATTCTCCTGCGTGACCGTCAAGGACGGCACATTCCAGGGCATGCCGTCGCCGTTCGGCGCCTTGACCGTGGTCTCCATCGTCCTGCTCGAGCTGCCGTTCGTCGCCACGCTCATGGCGATCATCGGTACCGCGTGGCTGATGGTGAGCCGGGTCGAGTACCCGAAGCCGCGCGGTCGCCTCGCGGTGGCGATGCTGTCCTGGATCGTGCTCAGCATGGGGCTGCTGGCGGCCTGGGCCTTCGACGCCCCGAGTGGCGGGCTGCTCCTTCAGACGGGCTGCGCGTTGCAGCTGGTCATGGGAGCGGTCATTCCCCTCTTCGCCACGGCTCGGAAGGTGAACAACTTCCGGGACAACCGGCGGGAGGCGCGGGCCGCGCAACTGCCGTAGCGGTTTCCCGTACGTGACTGAAGGGCCCCGAACCTGAGTGGTTCGGGGCCCTTCAGTGTTGGCGGGGTCCGCTTCGCGGGTTTTCGCCCCCTCGACCCTACCCGTCCCCTATCTGGGGGCTTCGCCCCCCAGGCCCCCCTTGTCGCGCTTCGCGCTCGTCCTCAAACGCCGGACGGGCTAGAACCGCTCAGCTCAAGAAGTCCCGGCCGATGTTCTCCGCGACCC
>NZ_JBEZKJ010000050.1:0-61862 GCF_040651675.1 Streptomyces sp. NPDC048415
GGCTGGATCCCGGCGTTTGAGGAACGGGGTCTGGGGGGCGGAGCCCCCAAGGGACGGGGCTCAGTCCAGATAGCCCCGCAGCTGGTCCGCGAAGGCGTGGTCCCTGAGCTTGTTCAGGGTCTTGGACTCGATCTGGCGGATGCGTTCGCGGGTCACGCCGAAGATGCGGCCTATCTCCTCCAGCGTGCGGGGGCGGCCGTCCGCGAGGCCGTAGCGGAGTTGGACGACCTTGCGCTCGCGCTCGCCGAGCGTGGACAGGACCGCCTCCAGGTGCTCGCGGAGGAGAAGGAACGCGGCGGATTCGACAGGACTCGTCGCGTCGCCGTCCTCGATCAGGTCCCCCAGGGCCACGTCGTCCTCCTCCCCCACCGGGGCATGGAGCGACACCGGCTCCTGGGCCAGCCGCAGCACCTCGCTGACCCGCTCACTGGGCAGCTCCAGATGCGCGGCGACCTCCTCGGGCGTCGGCTCGTAGCCCCGCTCCTGGAGCATCCGCCGCTGAACACGGACGACCCGGTTGATCAACTCGACGACGTGCACCGGGACTCGAATGGTGCGGGCCTGGTCGGCGAGGGCGCGGGACATGGCCTGCCGGATCCACCAGGTGGCGTACGTCGAGAACTTGTAGCCCCGGGCGTAGTCGAACTTCTCCACGGCCCTGATGAGGCCGAGGTTTCCCTCCTGGACGAGGTCGAGCATGGTCAGCCCGCGGCCGACGTACCGCTTGGCGACGGAGACGACCAGGCGGAGGTTCGCCTCGATGAGGCGGCGCTTGGCCATGCGGCCCATGACGACCAGCTTGTCGAGGTCGAGGGCGAGCTGACTGTCCAGATCGGGGGCGAGCCGGAGCTTCTCCTCGGCGAAGAGACCGGCCTCCACCCGGCGGGCGAGCTCGACTTCCTCCGCCGCGGTGAGCAGCGGGATCCGACCGATCTCGCGCAGGTACTGGCGGAACAGGTCGGAGGAGGGTCCACCGGTGTCCGCGGTGCGGCCCCGGGGCTCGGGGGCCTCGGTCTCGGGTTCGGCTTCCGCCTCGACCTCGACGGCGCCGGCCTGCGGCGCGTCCGGTTCCGGCGGGCCCTCCGGCTCGGCCTCGGGGTGGTGCGTGGCACGGCTCTGCGGGGGGACCGCCGCGACGACGTCGGTTTCCGTGTCCGTGGCGTTGTCGGTCTGGGCGAGGGTCTGGGTCTGCACGGGGGCGACCTCCAGGAATGTCGCTGCTGAGGTGTGCGGCAGCGGTACGTCGGGGATGGAGTCGACGGCCTCGCCGCTGTCCATCCCGTAGTCGTTTAGCGGAACCGCGGGGATCGGGAACCCGTCGCGTGCGGGTCGGCCGCGCTCCGAGGACTCAGGCACCGGAACCAGTGTGGAGTACGACACATCGCCGCCACGAGGGGCGTGCGGTGACTTTTTGCGTCCGGTCCGTGACCGCGTGGTTATCCTCGTGGACGAGTGCGCGTCCCTGAACGGCCGAAACAGGTTGAAAGGCGCACGTGAGCGGTGCGGGCGCCCGGGCATGAAAACCTCGAGGCCGCCTCGGGGGCCTTGCAGTCCTCGAGGGCCCGGGTCCTGCAGAGTTGCCGGACCCCGCTCTTACAGCGCTCCCGGCCCCTGCTCCTGCAGGGCTCTGTCGTAGCGCTGAAGGGTCATCAGCTCGTTCTGCACGGCGGCCGCCTGGGCCGGGTCGCCGTTCATGCCCAGGCGGGAGAAGGCGCCCTGGAGGTCGGTGATGCGGCGGGCGACGGCGCGGCGGCGGACGGTGACCAGCTGTTCGCCCGCGTAGTTCTCGTCGACCGTCTTGCGCAGGATCGCCTCGACGGCCAGCTCCGTGACCATCGCGCGGACGGCGTTGTCCGGGGCGGCCTCGCGGACCTTGACCAGATACTCCTGGGGGTCCTGGACGCCGTACTCGGCGCCGCCCGCTTCCATGATCGCCTGGCGTACGGCGGCGTACGGCGCGGCGGTGAACTCGTCCATTCCGTACGCGTCGAACGCCGGGGAGACCAACTCGGGCCGCTGGAGGGCGAGTTTGAGCAGCTCACGCTCCGTGGCAAAGACGGGGTTGCGCAGGGTGAGCGCCGGGCCGCCAGTGGCCGTGTGTGCGGCGGCGTACGTCTGCTGGGGACGGGGGCCGACCGGCGCCGGGCCCCTGCCGCCGCGGTCGCGGGCCCAACGGGCCAGCTGGGCCACCCGCTTGACGACGAACTGGGTGTCGAGGATGCCGAGCATGCCCGCGAGCTGCACGGCGACCTCGTGCTGCGCGCCGCTGTTCTTGATGCGGGCGACGATGGGTGCCGCCTCGTCCAGGGCGGCGGCGCGCCCCGCCGGGGTCTCCAGGTCGTAGCGCAGGACGATCTGGCGCAGGGCAAACTCGAAGAGCGGGGTGCGCGGTTCGACCAGGTCGGCGACCGCCTCGTCGCCCTTGGCCAGGCGCAGCTCGCAGGGGTCCATGCCGTCGGGGGCGATGGCGATGTACGTCTCGGCGGCGAACTTCTGGTCGTCCTCGAAGGCGCGGAGGGCCGCCTTCTGGCCGGCCGCGTCGCCGTCGAAGGTGAAGATCACGCGCGCCGAGCCGTTGTCCATCAGCAGCCGGCGGAGGATCTTGATGTGGTCGCCGCCGAAGGCCGTACCGCAGGTGGCGATGGCGGTTGTGATTCCGGCCAGGTGGCAGGCCATGACGTCGGTGTAGCCCTCGACGACGACCGCGCGACTGGCCTTGGCGATGTCCTTCTTGGCGAGGTCGATGCCGTACAGGACCTGGGACTTCTTGTAGATCGCGGTGTCGGGCGTGTTCAGGTATTTGGGGCCGTTGTCCGACTCGTACAGCTTGCGGGCGCCGAAGCCGACGACCTCGCCGCCGACGTCGCGGATCGGCCACATCAGGCGGCCGCGGAAGCGGTCGATGGGGCCGCGGCGGCCCTCCTGGGAGAGGCCGGAGAGGAGCAGTTCCTTGTCGGTGAAGCCCTTGCCGCGCAGGTAGCGGGTGAGGTGGTCCCAGCCCTGGGGGCTGTAGCCGACGCCGAAGTGCGCGGCGGCCGACTGATCGAAGCCGCGCTCGGCGAGGAACTTGCGGCCCGTGTCGGCCTCGGAGCTGGTGTCGAGCTGCTCGATGTAGAACTGCGCGGCCGCCTTGTGCGCCTCGACCAGGCGGATGCGCTCGCCGCGCTGGTGGGAGGGGTTGTACCCGCCCTCCTCGTAGCGCAGGGTGATGCCTGCCTGGGCGGCGAGGCGCTCGACCGACTCGGAGAAGGTGAGGTGGTCGACCTTCATCACGAACGTGATGGTGTCGCCGCCCTCCTGGCAGCCGAAGCAGTGGAAGAGTCCCTTGCTCGGGCTGACCTGGAAGGACGGGGACTTCTCGTCATGGAAGGGGCACAGGCCCTTGAGGTTGCCGCCGCCCGCGCCTCGCAGCTGGAGGTACTCGGACACCACGGCGTCGATCGGGACCGCGTCCCGAACAGCCTTCACGTCCTCGTCGTTGATCCTTCCAGCCACGCATGGATTCTACGGTGAGGGTGTGACAGTCGAGTGCCGCCGTCGGTCATGGGACCAGGCTGTCCAGCGGAACGTGCGGGTCCGCGAGTGCCTCGGTGTCCACCTGGGCCCGGGATCGGATCAGCTGCTGGATGGGCTCCGTGACGTCCCACACATTCACGTTCATCCCGGCCAGCACCCGCCCCTCCTTCATCCAGAACGCGATGAACTGCCGCTTGCCCGCGTCTCCGCGGATCACCACTTCGTCGTACGTCCCCGGAGGCGCCCAGCCCGAGTACTCGAGCCCGATGTCGTACTGGTCGGAGAAGAAATAGGGCACGCGGTCGTACGTCAGCTCGCGGCCCAGCATCGAGCGGGCGGCGGCCGGTCCGCCGTTGAGGGCGTTGGCCCAGTGCTCGACGCGTAGCCGAGTGTCGAAGAGGGGGTGGTGGAAGGCGGCGACGTCACCGGCGGCGTAGATGTCGGGGTCGGAGGTGCGCAGCCGCTCGTCGACCGCGATGCCGCCGCCGTGCGCGCGGTCGGAGAGGGTCAGGCCCGCGGCCTCGGCGAGACCGGTGCGCGGGGCGGCGCCGATCGCGGCGAGCACGTCGTGCGCGGGGTGTTCCTCACCGTCGTCGGTGCGGGCGGCGAGGACCATGCCGTCCTGGCCGATGATCTCGGTGAGCCGGACGCCGAAGTGGAAGCGGACGCCGTGCTCGCGGTGCAGCTCGGCGAAGACATTGCCCAGTTCCGGGCCGAGGACGGCGTGCAGCGGGGTCGGCTCCGGCTCCACGACGGTGACCTCGGCGCCGTACTCGCGGGCTGCCGCCGCGACCTCCAGGCCGATCCAGCCGGCGCCCGCGATGACGATGTGTCCGTTGTCGCGGCCGAGGGCGGCGAGGACGCCCTTGAGGCGCTCGGCGTGGGCGAGCCGGCGCAGGTGGTGGACGCCGGCGAGGTCGGTGCCCGGGATGTCGAGCCGACGCGGCTCCGCACCCGTGGCGATGAGCAGCTTGTCGTAGTGGACGAGGGTGCCGTCGTCACCGAAGCGGACGGTCTTGGCCGTGCGGTCGATGGCGTCGACGGTCTGGCCGAGGTGCAGCTCGATGTCGTTGCGCGCGTACCAGGCGGGTTCGTGGACGAAGACGCTGTCGCGCTCCTCCTTCCCGAGGAGATAGCCCTTGGACAGCGGCGGGCGCTCGTAGGGGTGGTCGCGTTCGTCGCAGATCAGTATCACGCGGCCGGTGAATCCCTCCGTTCGGAGCGTCTCGGCCGCCTTCGCGCCGGCGAGCCCTCCTCCGACGATGACGAATGTCTGATCCGCGTCGACCACTTGATGCCTCCTCGTAAGGATGTCGCCACATGCGAGCGTCCCGCACGGAGCGTGATGCGGGAAGAGGGTGTGGCCCGATCAGGCCACGCAGGGTCACCCTCTTCCGCTTCCATGGGAACGTGTGGTGAGCCTGAGGTGCAGGGAACGCGCCGAGGCGTCGGTGAGGGATGCGATCTGGTCGACGATCACCCGCTTTCGGGCGCGGTCGTCGGGCGCGTGGTCGAACAGCGCACGGAACTGCGGATCCAGACCGTCGGGCGCGCGGGTCGTGAGCGCCTCGGCCAGCTCGGCGACGACGATCCGCTGGTCGGCGCGGAGCCGCTCCTGTTCGGCGCGCTGCATGACGTACCGGTCGGCGACCGCCTTGAGGACCGCGCACTCGTGGCGGGCGGCACGCGGCACGACCAGTTCCGCCGCGTACCGGGTGAGGCGTCCGCTGCCGTAGGTCGCGCGCGTGGCACCCTCCGCGGCCAGGCAGAAACGGCCGATGAGCTGGCTGGTGGCGTCCTTGAGGCGGGCCTGCGCGACGGCCGATCCGTCGTACCCGTGCGGCCACCAGTCCTGGTCGAGGAGCCGGTCGAGGGCCTCGGACAGCTCGGCGGGATCGGTGTCCGCGGGCACATACCGCCCGATGGCCACCGCGAAGATCTCCCGCCGTTCCGGTTCGGCGTGCAGGCAGTTGGGGTCGATGTGGCCCGCGTGCAGACCGTCCTCGACGTCGTGCACCGAGTACGCCACGTCGTCGGCCCAGTCCATGACCTGGGCCTCGAAGCAGGTCCGGGTGCCGGGGGCGCCCTTGCGCACCCAGTCGAAGACGGGCCGGTCGTCCTCGTAGACCCCGAACTTCGGCGACTTGGGGTCGGTGGGGTGGGCGCCTCTCGGCCAGGGGTACTTGGTGGCGGCGTCGAGCGCGGCGCGGGTGAGGTTGAGGCCGACGCTGACGAGTTCGCCGGACTCTTCGCTGGTGACGAAGCGCTTGGGTTCGGTCCTCGCCAGCAGGCGCAGGGACTGGGCGTTGCCCTCGAAGCCGCCGCAGTCCTCCGCGAACTCGTTCAACGCCTGTTCGCCGTTGTGCCCGAAGGGCGGGTGGCCGAGGTCGTGCGAGAGGCAGGCCGCCTCGACGAGGTCGGGGTCGCAGCCGAGGGCGGCGCCCAGCTCGCGGCCGACCTGGGCGCACTCCAGGGAGTGGGTCAGGCGCGTACGCGGACTCGCGTCCCAGACCTGGCTTCGGGTGCCCGGGGTGACGACCTGGGTCTTGCCCGCGAGGCGGCGCAGGGCGGAGGAGTGCAGCACGCGCGCGCGGTCGCGCTGGAAGGCGGTGCGCCCGGGCCGTTTGTCGGGCTCGACGGCCCAGCGCTCGACAGCAGACTCGTCGTATCCGCTGTCCGTCGCGTGGTTCTCGTATGCTCCGCTGTCCGTCGCGTGGTTCTCGTATGCCTTCGGTGCAGTGCCTTCCATGCCCCGACAGTAAACGCAGGCAGTGACAATCGAGAGGTCATGGCTGGCGTCGTCGGCGACGAGCGGTGCGGAGCCGTCAGGTTCAGGCCGAGGCCAGGGCGCGCTCGGGGGTGGGCTCGGGGGTCGCGACGGCCTGGTCGTAGCGGTGCAGCACGAGGCGGGCCATCGCCGGGTGGGCGCCCAGCGGGTCGGCGGTGATCCAGGGGGCGGCCTTGGCGCACTCGGTGGCGAAGCGGCCGGGGGCGGTGAAGTACGAGGCGACGGCGACGCGGTGGCGGCCCCGGGCGGCGAGTGTGCGCAGGGCGGCGGGGACGGTGGGTGCGGCGGCGGACGCGTACGCCGGGACGACAGGAACGCCGAGCCGCTCGGCGAGCAGCTGCGCGGTGCGGCGGGTGTCGACGGCGGCGTCGGGGTCGCGGGAGCCGGCGGCGGCCAGGACGACTCCGCTCGCGCGGCGGGCGGAGTCGCTCATTCTCGTCCGCCAGCCGGCCTCGACGAGCCGCCCGTACAAGGTCTCCACGAGCAGCGGATGCGGGCCGAGCGGCGCGGCGACGCGGGTGCGCAGATGGGACGCGGCGGCCGCGGCTTGCGGGATGTCCTGCTTGACGTGGTAGCCGCGGCTGAGCAGCAGCGGTACGAGGACGGCGTCGCCCGCCGGCAGCGCGGCGAGCGTGTCGGACAGCAGGGGCTCGTTCAGCTCGATGTGGCCCAGTCGCACGGACAGGTGGGGGCGCAGCTCGCGGATCCGCTCGAGCAGGGTGCGTACGGTGCTCAGCGCGCGCGGGTCGCGGCTGCCGTGCGCCACGAGGACGAGGGCGGGCGGCGCCGGGCGGCGGGTGCCGTTGAGCGAGACGAGGCTGAGCTGGCTGCCGAGCTGGCTGGTGATCGCGTTCATGAGTTGCGCCGTACTGTCGAGGTGGGCGCCGCGCAGCGGCTGGCCGCCGGGGCGGAACTGGGACTCGTCGCGAGGAGGGTTCGACGCCGTCATGGGCCGATCCTGACGGCAGCAGGTTGCCGGACGGTTGCGCGGGCATGACGGGTGTTTTCCGGCGCTTCACGGTGGGCTGTAGGGGCACTGTGAGCCTTCGTGACCTGCGGGGACGGTTCCGTGAGTGAAACTGGTCACTCCATGGGCGCGAACCGGATGGCCGTACGCCGCGTCCTCCATGGGCGAGGCCACCTGGGGAGGGGACCGTCCGATGCGCCGTCCGAAGCGCCGTCCGAAGCTGCCCGCGTCACTGAGACCGCGCCTGCCGCGCACCCGTACCGGGCAGCGTCGGGCGGTGCAGGCGCTGATGTTGCTGTGCGTCCTGGTGCTGCTGCCCGCGACGTGGATGTACGCGGTGACGGGCGACCGGCTGCGGACCACCGCCGACGCCCCCCGCACGCAGGTCGCGGTGGTCTTCGGCGCCGGCCTGTGGGACGGCGAGCCGTCGCCGTACCTCGCCCACCGCCTCGACGCCGCCGCGAAGCTGTACCGGGCCGGGCGGATCGAGGTCGTCCTCGTCACCGGTGACAACAGCCGCAAGGACTACGACGAGCCGGACGCGATGCGCGCGTATCTCACCAAGCGGGGGGTGCCGGACCGGCGGATCGTCAGCGACTACGCCGGTTTCGACACCTGGGACTCCTGCGTCCGCGCCCGGAAGATCTTCGGCGTCCACGAGGCCGTACTGATCAGTCAGGGCTTCCACATCCGGCGGGCCGTCGCCCTGTGCCAGGCGGCGGGGGTGAAGTCGTACGGCATCGGCGTCGACGCCAAGCACGACGCCACCTGGTATTACGGCGGCGCCCGCGAGGTCTTCGCGGCGGGGAAGGCCGCGCTGGACGCGCTGTTCAAGCCGGACCCGCAGTTCCTGGGACCGAAGGAGCCGGGGGTCGCGCGGGCCATTCTCAGCCCGTCCGGCGTTTGAGGACGAGCGCTAAGCGCGATAGTGGGATCTGAGGGCGGAGCCCCAGGTACGGGAAGGGCGGGGGCGGCGGGGGCGAACCCTCACGGCGCCCTCGGCCCCGCCGGGAGGTCACCGTCCCGGCCGCGTAACGCCCCCCGCCCCGGGGCGTAACACGCCCGACGCACGCTGAGCGGTATGAATGCCTCAGTGACGCCCACCCACTGCCCGTACTGCGCCCTGCAGTGCGGGATGAATCTGACGCCCACGGCCGACGGGGGCGTCGAGGTGACCGAGCGCGCGGACTTCCCGGTGAACCGGGGCGCGCTGTGCGGCAAGGGCCGTACCGCGCCCGAGGTGCTGTCGTCCCGCGTACGGCTGACCTCCCCGCTGGTCCGCAACGCGGGCGTACTGGAGCCCGCCGGCTGGGACGAGGCGCTCGACCGGATCGCCGGGGGACTGTCCCGCACGCGCACGGAGCATGGCCCGGACGCGTGCGGGGTCTTCGGCGGGGGCGGACTGACGAACGAGAAGGCGTACGCCCTCGGAAAGTTCGCCCGCGTCGTGCTCGGCACCTCGCAGATCGACTACAACGGCCGCTTCTGCATGTCGTCCGCGGCGGCGGCCGGGATCAATGCCTTCGGCCTGGACCGGGGGCTGCCCTTCCCCCTGGAGGACATCCCGAGGACCGGCTGTGTGATCCTCGTCGGCTCCAACCTCGCCGAGACGATGCCGCCCGCCCTGCGCTACCTCACCGAGCTGAAGGAGAACGGCGGCACGCTGATCGTCATCGACCCGCGCCGCACCCGTACGGCCGAGCAGGCGGACCTGCATCTGGCGCCGCGCCCGGGGACGGACCTGGCGCTGGCGCTGGGGATGCTCCATCTGATCGTGGCCGAGGGGCGGACGGACGAGGAGTACATCCAGGCCCGTACCACCGGCTGGGAGGAGGCGCGGGCGGCGGCGATGGCGCACTGGCCGGAGTACGTGGAACGGATCACAGGGGTGTCCGTTCCTCAACTCCGCGAAGCCGTACGGCTGTTCTGTGAGCCGGAGGCCGCGATGGTGCTCACGGCGCGCGGGCCCGAGCAGCAGTCCAAGGGTACGGACACCGTGGGTGCGTGGATCAACCTGTGCCTGGCGACCGGCCGTTCGGGGCGCCCGCTGTCCGGGTACGGCTGCCTCACCGGGCAGGGCAACGGGCAGGGCGGGCGTGAACACGGCCAGAAGGCCGACCAGTTGCCCGGCTACCGCAAGCTGACGGACCCGGCGGCGCGGCGCCATGTGGCCGAGGTGTGGGGCGTGCACCCGGACTCGCTGCCGGGGCCCGGCCGCAGCGCGTACGAACTCCTCGACGCCATGGGGACGGACATCCACTCGCTGCTGCTGATGGGCTCCAACCCGGTGGTGTCCGCGCCCCGCGCCGCGCACATCGAGGAGCGCCTGAAGTCGCTGGACTTCCTGGCGGTCGCCGACGTCGTCCTCTCCGAGACGGCCGCCCTCGCCGACGTCGTCCTGCCGGTCACCCAGTGGGCCGAGGAGACGGGCACCACCACGAACCTGGAGGGCCGCGTCCTGCTGCGCCGCCAGGCGATCACCCCACCGGACGGCGTACGCAGCGACCTGCACGTCCTGCACGAACTCGCCGCCCGCCTGGACGTGGAGAAGGGCTTCCCCACCGACCCGGAGGAGGTCTTCGAGGAGCTGCGCAGGGCGAGCGCGGGCGGCGCGGCGGACTACTCGGGGATCACCTACCGGCGACTGGCGGAGGAGAACGGGGTGTTCTGGCCGTGCCCGGCGCGGGAGGCCACGGACGACGGCGCGGATGGCTCCGCGGGCCGCGGCGCGGACGGCTCCGCGGGCCGCGGCGCGGACGATTCCGCTCGCCACGGCGCGGACGATTCCGCTCGCCACGGCGCAGACGGCTCCGCAAGCCACAGTGCAGACGATTCCGCGAGCCGCGGCGCAGACGGCTCCGCGAGCCTTGGCGCAGACGTAGGCGCCGACGACTGCGAGGACGCCTCACTCGACGTACTTCAGGACGACCCGGCGCGCGAAAGCACCGCCTACCTGCCCCAGGACGACCCGGCGCGCGAGAGCACGGCCGACCTGCTCCAGGACGACCCCGCGCGGGAGAGCACCGGCGACCTGCCCCATCCCGGCACTCCCCGCCTCTTCCTCGACCGTTTCGCCACCGAGGACGGGCGGGCCCGGTTCGTGCCCGTGACTCATCGCGCGATGGCCGAGGAGCCGGACGACGAGTACCCGGTCCTGCTGACCACCGGACGCGTCGTCGCGCAGTACCAGTCGGGCGCGCAGACACGGCGCGTCGACGAGCTGAACGCCGCCGCGCCGGGGCCGTTCGTGGAGATGCATCCCCGGCTGGCCAAGCGGCTCGGGGCGGCGGACGGGGACGCCGTGGCGGTGGTGTCACGGCGCGGACGGGCCGTCGCACCGGTCCGGGTCACGACCACCATCCGGCCCGACACCGTGTTCATGCCCTTCCACTGGCCGGGCGAGGGCCGCGCCAACACCCTGACCAACCCGGCCCTCGACCCGACGTCCCGGATGCCCGAGTTCAAGGCGTGCGCTGTGCGTGTGGAGGCAGTGAAGTAGGGGATCGGGTATCGGGCATCGGTGGGGGGCGGCATCCCGGCGACATGGCTTCGCCGTGCGGGCGGGGCGCGCTCGATGGGCGCTCCTGGTGTGGCGGAGGGGCGGGGGCGGCTCCGAACGGGTGCTGCCCGTACCGCACTTGGCGGGGCCGGAAGACGTACGGGTGGAGGTTCTGCATCCCGGGACGGCGGGGAGCGGGACGGCGGAGTGGGAGGGGGCGGGGGTGCAAGTGCGGTTGGGGGAGGTTCCGGGGGTGGCGCTGGTGCGTCTTGCCGAGGTGCCCTCGGGCCTGCCCGGCGTGTCTCAGCCGGCCTCGCGCCAGTCCCCGCCCACGATCAGTGAGCCCGCCGCCCGAAGCCGGGCTGCGACGGCGGGGGCGGCGACGTACACCCAGGCCCGGACGGCCGACGTCCCGTCGGCGCGCGTGACGTCGCGTGCGACCCGCTCGTAGAGGTTGCGCGGGTCTCCCGGGACGTACTCCTCCAACCGGTCGAGCGCCGTGAGCAGTTCCTCGTACGCCTGGGGCAGCGCGGTCACGAGTTCGCCGCTGACCACTCCGCCGGGGTCTTCGACGGCGTACGGATAGCCGGGCCCCTCGTACAGCACGAGTCCGCGCATCCGTCCCGGCTCCTCGGAGCGCGTACGTCCCCGCAGGAACCGGTCGTGGTTGTGCTCGCCCGCCCGCAGGGTGCCGTAGACGAAGAAGGGCAGTCTCACTCGGCGGTCTCCTCCTCCAGCCACCGCTGCGGCGGGGCTTGCGCGGGCCTTTGCAGAAACGATTCTCACCCCTCACACACCCTCACACATCCGCCAGTACACGCTATGGACATGCCATGTCATGGACCTTTAAATCTCAGTCAACATCAGCGCCTCCCCACGCGCCCCAAGGCGCCTTCCCTAGGAGACCGATGAGTCGGATACGGCACATCCGAGGTTCCCGTCTGGCCACCGCGGGCATAGCCGCGACCACCGCCACACTGCTGGCCGCCGCGCTCGCCCCGACCGCGAGCGCGGACGTCAGACCGAGCCGCGCCACCGCGATAGAGAACGCGGCGTCGGCGCTCGTGGACCATGCCGCGAGCCTCGGGCTCACCTCGGCGCAGGACACCTCCGTCCGGGACGTCGTCGTCGACAAGGACGGCACCCAGCATGTGCGTTACGACCGCACGTACCATCAACTCCCCGTACTGGGCGGCGACTTCGTGGTCCATCTGGCCCCGAACGGTGCGTACCGCAGCGCCAACCGTGCGACGAAGAGCTCCATATCGCTGGCGAGCGTCAGCCCCGGCCTCACCGCCCCGAAGGCCGCCGACCTGGCGGTGAACGCGCTGCGCGCCGCGAACCTGGGCGAGGCGCTGAGGAAGGTGACGGCCAAGCCCCAGCTGGTCGTCGACGCCCTGCACGGGGCACCGAAGCTCGCCTGGCGCACCGAAGCGGTGGCCCAGGACTCGGTCGGCAACCCGCTCGCCCGCACGGTCCTCACCGACGCCCGCACCGGCACGCAGATCGACGCCTGGGACAGCATCGAGACGGCGACGGGCGACGGGAAGTCGCTCTACAGCGGCACGGTCCCGCTGGAGACGACGCTGTCCGGCTCGACGTACCAGCTCAAGGACCCCACCCGCGGCAACACGTACACCGGCGACGCGGCGAACAAGACGGACCTGTGCATACTCGGGATCTGCGTCAGCCGGGCCTCCGCGACGCTCTTCACCGACGCGGACAACCACTGGGGTACGGGCACGACGGCGGACCGCTCGTCCGCGGCGGTGGACGCCCAGTACGGCACCAACGAGACCTGGGACTACTACAAGAACGTCCACGGCCGCAACGGCATCGCGGGCGACGGCAAGGGCTCGTACAACCGCGTGCACTACGGCAGCAACTACAACAACGCCTTCTGGGACGACAACTGCTTCTGCATGACGTACGGCGACGGTGACGGGACGACGTTCGGGCCGCTGGTGGCGCTGGACGTGGCGGGCCACGAGATGTCCCACGGCGTGACGGCCAAGACCGCGGCGCTGACGTACTCGGGCGAGTCCGGCGGTCTGAACGAGGCGACGTCGGACATCTTCGGCACGATGGTGGAGTGGTACGCGAACAACGCCTCCGACCCGGGCGACTACCTGATCGGCGAGAAGATCGTCCGCTCGGGCTTCGGCAAGCCGGCCCTGCGCTACATGGACAAGCCGTCCAAGGACGGCAACTCGGCTGACTGCTGGAGCAGTTCGGTCGGCAACCTCGACGTGCACTACTCGTCGGGCGTCGCCAACCACTTCGCCTACCTCCTCTCGGAAGGCAGCGGCGCGAAGACCATCAACGGAGTCAGCTACGACTCCCCGACCTGCAACGGCTCCACGGTCACCGGCATCGGCCGCGACAAGGTCGGCAAGATCTGGTACCGCGCCCTCACCGTCTACATGACGTCCTCCACGAACTACGCGGGCGCCCGCACAGCGACCCTGAACGCGGCGAAGGACCTGTACGGGGCGGGCAGCACGGAGTACAACGCGGTGGCGTCGGCGTGGAGCGCCGTGTCGGTGGGCTGAGCCCGGGGTGTGCGGCGGCCTCGGCCTGTCCGACCGGGGCGGCCGCCCCTCACGGCGATCCATCCGCTCCCCCCGCCCTCTAGGGCCCTGTCGGCGGATCCTGCCGCAGACGCGGGGATGGCACGCCCTCCCCCACGCTCAGCTGCGCCGACCAGGAACCCTCGCTTCTCTGCGACCTGATCCCGCCGGACAGGCCCTAGTCCTGGCCCGCCGGCCGATACACGCACACCTCCACCCCCGTCTTACCGGTGACCGTGGATACCAGTTCCAGTGGGCGCTGGACGCCGTCCTCCGGGAAGATCGTCTTGCCGCCGCCGAGGATGACCGGCATGCGGATGAGCTGGAGTTCGTCGACCAGGCCCTCGTGCAGGAGGGTGCGGACGAGGGTGGGGCTGCCCATCATGGAGAGGTCGCCGCCGGTACTCTCGCGCAGCTCCCGGATGCGGGCGACGGCCTCGTCACCGGGGATGAGCGTGGTGTTGTCCCAGGTCAGGTCGGACTCGCCGAGTGTGCTGGAGACGACGTACTTGGGGAGGGAGTTCATCCGGTCGGCGAACGGGTCGCCGGCCCGCTCGGGCCATGCCGCCGCCATCGTCTGCCACGTACGGCGGCCGAACAGCAGCGCCTCGGACCGGGCGAGCCCGTCGGCGAAGGCGCCGCCCACGACCTCCGGGTCGAAGTAGGGGTGCGACCAGCCACCGTGGGCGAAGCCGCCGTCGGTGTCCTCCTGGGGGCCGCCGGGCGCCTGCACCACGCCGTCCAGGCTGATGAACTCGCTGATCACGATGCGCATGGACTCGCTCCTCTTTCTCTTGCGGTCGGTTGTGCCGATTTCTCGCCAGGGGGGCGGGCTGGCGGGGTCTCCCCTCCGCCCGCCAGGGGGCGGCCTAGCGGAATCGCCCCCTCCGCCCCCACCCCTCCCGTCCCTGGGGGGCTCCGCCCCCGCCCCCCGTATCGCGCTTCGCGCTCGTCCTCAAACGCCGGACGGGCTAAAAGCAGCCTCCGTCACCCGTTCACACCCACCCTACGTCGGTGACCTGCTGGAATGGCGGCGAGTCGGGCGTGGACGCACCCCTTCTGACACCCGTTCACATCATTTCTGACGGGCCATCAGGGAGCGGGCGCGGGCATGTGCCACTTACCTCGGTAGGGCAGGGGCTCGACCGACGCAGCGACACTTGGGGGTGTCGCGGGCCGGGCCCCCTCGGAGGAGCAAGCACGATGCGACGTACCGCCCGGATGCTGACCGGTACCGCGCTCGCCGTAGCCACCGCGGGCCTCGCCACCGCGCCCGCGTACGGCGGAAGCACCTCGAGCCTGGAGGTGTTCCCGTCCACCGTCGTCCCGGGCGCCGGTGTCACCGTCAACACGGCGGCATGCGGTGCCGAAGGCTCGGCGTTGGGTGACGCCAGCGCGGTCGGCGCGGGCACCTTCACGCTGGCGCCCAGCGCGCACGAGCACGACGCGATCGGTCAGTTCCGGGTGCCGCCGAGCGCGCAGCCGGGCACGTACGAGATCGTCGCGAAGTGCTCGGGCGGCCGGCAGGTCACCGGCGATCTGATCGTGAACCTGACGTCCACGCGCGAACAGGTCCAGCCGCGTGGGCGTGTGAACACCGGGGTCGGCGGCGCACTCGGCCCCGATCCCGTGCGGACCGCGGCGGGAGTGGCGGCTCTGGCCGTCGCCGCCGCGGGCGGTACCTGGCTCCTGCATCGCCGGGCGAGAGGCGACGGGATCTGACGGACACCCTCCGCTGTCCGTCCCGGTACCGCCGTCCCCTCCCCCTCCTCGGCCCGATGCCCCTCGCGGCCCGGAGGGGGACGGGGACCCATCCGATCCGACACCACCAGCGCCCCGGAAAGGACCCAGAGAGGAGGCTCGTGTGCACCGGGTCAGCAACGTCGCCATAGCGTCCATCACCGTGGTCGCCCTCTGCTCCGGTGCCTGGCTGCTGCACAGCGGCTCCGAGACGCACGCACCGCCCCAGCCGTCCGCCGCCCAGGCCGCGTCACCCGGCACGCGCGACCGGCAGTCCGCCCCCTCGCTGCCGCACTCCCCGCCCGATCGCATCCGCATCCCGTCGATCCGTGTGGACGCCCCCCTGATGGGCCTCGGCCTCACCCCGCAGGGCAGCCTGGACGTGCCGCCCGCCGCGAAGAAGAACCTCGCCGGCTGGTACGAGGCCGGCACCACCCCCGGTGAGCGGGGCACCGCCGTCGTCGCCGGGCACGTCGACAACGCCGACGGCCCCGCCGTCTTCTACGACCTGGGCGCCCTCAAGAAGGGCAGCACCATCGAGGTCGCGCGCCGCGACGGCAGCACCGCGGTCTTCACCGTCGACGCCGTCGAGGTGTACGAGGCCCGCGACTTCCCCGACGACAAGGTGTACGGCGCCGCCCACCGGCCGGAGCTGCGCGTCATCACCTGCGGCGGCGGTTACTCGAGGACGACGGGATACCAGGGCAACGTGGTCGTCTTCGCCCATCTGACGGGGAGCCGTACCGCGTGACCAGCGGGCCTCCCTCGACGCGACAGGCCTTTGCCGCGGCATTAGCCTGGAAAGGGCAGATCTTTTACTCGGCTTGAGTGTTGACCCTGCGCCGGGAGCTGGGAGGCCCTGATGCGGCCGATAGCGAGAATGGTCGTCACCGCCACGTCAGCCATCGCCTTGGCCGGCGGACTCACGACGACTTCGGCACGAGCGGACGATTCGCCGGACAAGATCTTCGAAAATGTGGCGCCCGCGACCGTGCAAGTACTGGCTGCCAATGAGGCCAACGGTACGGGAGTCATCTTCGACGCCGACCAAGGCCTGATTCTGACCAACGACCATGTGGTCGCCGGTCAGACTTCTCTCCAAGTCCGCATGGGGGACGGGGCCGCCGTTCCTGTGCGACTGGTGGCCAGTGATCCGTGCGAGGATCTGGCGGTCATGAAACTGGCGACGCCGCAAAAGGACCTGAAGCAGGTGACGTTCGGCGACAGTCGCGACCTCAAACAGGGGGACCAAGTGACGACGATCGGCTACCCGTTGGCCGCCGGCGACATCAGTCATGAGAAGGCCGTCCTCACCAGCGGTGTGGTCCAGTCACCCGACGTCGCTCTGACGAACCAGGTCAGTATGCCCAACCTGCCGTCCGCCGTTCAGCATTCGGCAACGCTCAACGGGGGCAATTCCGGGGGCCCGCTGCTCAACGGCAAGTCGGAGCTCGTGGGAATCAACACTTACAGCCTCACGGGCACCGAGGGCCAGTACTACTCCATCACCAGCGACCACGCCCAACCCCTTCTCCAGGGGCTGGCCGCCGGAAAGAGCAGGAACAACCCCGGATGGCAGGGACTGATCGCGCTCAGCGACCCCGATTTCTCCTCCTACTTCCCTGAGGAACAAAAGGCCGATGCCGAGGCACTTCAGAAACGCCTCGCCGCCAAGGACATCGACGGTCTCTTCGTGTCGAGCGTGGACAGCAACTCACCGGCCAGTGCGGGAAACTTTGAGGCCGGTGACATCATCACCCAGCTCAAGAACACTCCGGTGACAACCGTCCCGCAGGTGTGCGACATCCTCGAGTCGTCCGCACCGGGTGAGAAGCTCCACGTCAACGGAGCATTTACGAGCAGTGGGAAGGACCAGAACGGGACGTCCTACAAGTTCGGCGACATCTGGGAAGCCGACGTCACGCTGAAGTAGTGACCCCGCGCCACCGCACTACGCGACCCACTGCTGATACGCCAGGTTGGCCACCAGGGCGAACACCACCGTCAGCAGCACGACCCGCACGAACCCACTGCCCTTCTTGAGCGCGGTGTGCGCCCCGGCCATCCCGCCGACCAGGTTGAAGGCGGCCATCAGGGCGGCCAGTTGCCAGTGGACCGTGCCCTTCCAGGCGAAGGTCGCGAGGGCGCCCGCGTTGGTGCAGCAGTTGACGATCTTGGCAGTGGCGGAGGCGGTCACCAGGTCGAGGTGGAGGAGCGCGCTGAGGGCGAGGACGAGGAACGTACCCGTGCCGGGGCCGATGAGTCCGTCGTAGAAGCCGATGCCGAGGCCCGCGAGCCCGATCGCGGCGAGGACGCGGCGCGGGGAGACGGGGGCGGTGGACGGCGCCGTACCGAAGGCCGGTCTGAGGATCACGAAGGTTCCGACCGCGAGCAGCACCACCATGACAACCGGCTTCAGCACCTCGGTGCTCAGCCCGGCGGCGACGAACGCCCCGGCGGTCGAACCGGCCAGCGCCGCGAGCCCGATCCGTGCGGCCAGGCGCACGTCGACGGGCGCCTTGCGCGCGTACGTGACCGCGGCGCCCGTCGTGCCGACGATCGCCACCGCCTTGTTCGTGCCGAGCGCGTACGCGGCCGGAGTGCCGCTCGGCAGTCCGAGCAGCAGTGCGGGGAGCAGGAGGAGGCCGCCGCCGCCCACCACGGCGTCGATCCAGCCGGCCGCCAGGGAGGCGAGGCAGAGGACGACGACCATGGTCAGCGATATGTCGGGCATGATCGCGACCCTATGGAGGGGGTAGATGTGCCGTCCATGGATCTCGGTGAACCTTGAGGGACTTCTGAGGTTCAGCTCACCGAGTCCAGGTAGCGCAGGACCGCCAGTACCCGCCGGTGACCGGTGTCCGAGGGGGGCAGGTCGAGCTTCATGAAGATGTTGGCGATGTGTTTCTCGACGGCCCGTTCGGAGACGGTGAAGGCGTCGGCGATCGCCTGGTTGGTGCGGCCCTCGGCCATCAGCGCGAGCACCTCGCGCTCGCGGGGCGTGAGCGAGTCGAGGGCGCCGGCGCGGCGGCTCGCGCCGAAGAGCTGCGCGACGACCTCGGCGATGACGCCAGCACCAGGAGGTTGAGGGGGGTCGCGAGGAGCGCGTGGGCCAGGCTCCGGAGGTACCCCGCGTGCTCCGGCCCCCGGCAGGACCCGGACGGCTCCGCGCCGAGGAAGCGGCGTACGAGCGTCCGCTGCCAACGCCCCGTCGGAGCGTCCACCAGGGCCAGTGGGACACACATCATCCCCACCGGGAAGGCCAGCAGCGCGTACCCGACCCGGCGCCAGGTGTCCGCCCTGAACGGTTCACGGACGAACCGCCACACGCGTACGGCGGTGTCGTCGCGGACGGGTGGCGGCGGGAGTTTCTGGACGGTGGCCACGATGTTTCCCCCTGGCGTGCAGTGGTGGAACCGGTGGAACCCGGCACCTCAAGGCTTCCGTGCCGACGGGCCGCGATCGATCGTGCCCGCACGGAGAGCGGGGGTTCGGTCAGCCCCACCTCACACCCGCCCACCAGCGCGTGTGCCGAACCCTCACAACTGGACCGCGCTCCCGCTGAGGGCAGCGTTCCTCCCGGGAAACAGCCGTGATGCGACCGGGTAACACCGGCAACGCACGGTGTGGTCATGACCTCGAATACGCGTGTGGTGGTGATCGGCGCCGGGCTCGCGGGCGCCCGGCTCGCCCGGCGGCTCGAAGAGCTCGGTGCGACCGGCGACTCCGCCGGCCCCGCCGTGTCCGTCACGCTCGTCGGCGAGGAGGACCACGCCCCGTACAACCGCGTCCTGCTCGCCGAGGTCCTGGCCGGGCGGTACGCCCCCGAGGTGATCGCCCTCCCGGCGCCGGGCCGGCTGACCCGCGCCCGGGTCACCGGCATCGACCGCGCCACGCGCACCCTGCGCTGCGCGGACGGCTCGGTGATCGCATACGACACGCTGGTCCTCGCGACGGGCTCGAACCCCGTACTGCCGCCCTTGCGCGGCCTGTTCACCCCCGACCACGAACTCCCGGAAGGCGTCCACGCGTTCCGCACGATGGACGACTGCCTGGGCCTGTCGAAGGCCCTACGGCCCGGCGCCCGTGCCGTCGTGATCGGCGGCGGCCTCCTCGGCGTCTCGGCCGCCCGGGCGCTCGCCGTGCGAGGCGCCCAGGTGGTGCTGGCCCAGCAGTCCGAGCGGCTCATGGAGCGCCAGCTCGACCCTGCCGCCTCCCGTCTGGTCCACCGGCACCTCACGGACCTGGGGGTCGAGGTGCACACCGAGTGCCGGGTACGTGACGTGCGCTGCGTCGGCGGCGCGGTCCGCTCGGTGGAGATGGCCGACGGGTACGCCCTCGACGCCGACCTCGTCGTCCTCGCCTGCGGCGTCCACCCCCGGGTGGGTCTCGCACAGGAGGCGGGACTCGCCGTCCACAAGGGCGTCCTCGTCGACGACGAACTGCGTACGTCCGACCCGCACATCCGGGCGATCGGCGACTGCGCCCAACACGAGGGCACGCTCTACGGCTTGGCCACACCGGCACTGGAACAGGCGGAGGTGCTAGCCGAGTTGATCGCGGGCGACGTGAACGCCCGCTACACCGGCACCCGTTCCCTGACCCGCCTCACCCTCTCCGGCGGCCTGGCCCCCTTCGACCTCGCCGCGTTCGGCGAACCCGACCCGCGCCCCGGCGACGACGTCATCCAGCTCGCCGACGCCACCCGCGGCACCTACCGCAGGGTCGTCGTCCGTGACGACCGCCTGGTCGGTGGCGTACTCGTCGGCGAACTCGGCACGGTCGGCGCCCTCGCCCGCGCCTGGGAGGGAGCAGAGCCGCTCCCCGCCGACGGCGCCCCCCTGCTCCACCTGCTCACCAACGACGGAGGCTCCTGATGACCGCCACCCTGGGGGGCACCCCCACGATCGTGCTCGTCGGCCATGGCATGGTCGGCCAGCGCTTCCTCGAAGCGCTCGCCGAGCGCGGCCTGACCGCCACGCACCGCGTGGTCGTGCTGTGCGAGGAGCCCCGCCCGGCATACGACCGGGTCCAGCTCACCTCGTACTTCTCGGGCCGCACTCCGGAGGAACTCTCGCTCAGCGATGAGGAGTTCATCAAGGAGCACGGGATCGAGCTGCACCTCGGCGACCCGGCCGAGACCATCGACCGGGACGCCCGCACGGTGACGGCCCGCTCGGGCCTGCTGGTCGCGTACGACACCCTCGTCCTCGCCACCGGTTCCTACCCCTTCGTCCCGCCGGTCCCCGGCAAGGACGCCGAGGGCTGCTTCGTCTACCGCACGATCGAGGACCTGCTCGCCATCGAGACGTACGCGAAGTCGCGGGCGACGACCGGCGCGGTGGTCGGCGGCGGTCTGCTCGGGCTGGAAGCCGCGGGCGCGCTGAAGGGGCTCGGACTGACCACGCACATCGTGGAGTTCGCGCCGCGACTGATGCCCGTGCAGGTCGACGAGGGCGGTGGCGCCGCGCTGCTGCGCACCATCGAGGACATGGGCCTGAGCGTGCACACCGGCACGGGCACGCAGGAGATCGTCACCGGCGACGACGGTGCCGTGAGCGGCATGAAGCTGTCCGACGGCTCCGAACTCGCCACGGATCTGGTGGTGTTCTCGGCAGGCGTGCGCCCCCGCGACCAGCTCGCCCGGGACACCGGGCTCGGCGTCGGCGAGCGCGGCGGCATCACGGTCGACGAGCAGTGCCGCACCTCCGATCCGCATGTCTTCGCGATCGGCGAGTGCGCGCTCGCCTCGGACGGCCGCGTGTACGGTCTGGTCGCGCCCGGTTACGAGATGGCCGAGACGGCCGCCGCGACGATCGCCGCGGACGAGGCGAGCTTCACGGGCGCGGACCTCTCCACCAAGCTCAAGCTCCTCGGCGTGGACGTCGCGTCCTTCGGGGACGCGCACGGGGTGAGCGCCGACTGCCTCGACGTCGTCTACGCCGACTCGCGCTCGGGCACGTACAAGAAGCTGGTCATCGGCCGCGACGGCGAGCTGCTCGGCGGCATCCTGATCGGTGACGCGGACGCGTACGGCACCCTGCGCGCCCTGACCGGTTCGGTGCCGCCGATCGCCCCCGAGCAGCTGGTGCTCCCGGCCGGTGCGGGCGCCCCGGTCGCCCTCGGGCCCTCCGCGCTCCCCGACTCCGCCGTCATCTGCTCCTGCCACAACGTCACCAAGGGCACGATCCGCGGCGCGGTCACCGAGCACTCCTGCGGCACGGTGCCGGAGGTCAAGAAGTGCACCAAGGCCGGTACCGGCTGCGGCAGTTGCCTCAAGGTGCTCGGCCAGCTCATCAACGACGAGCTCGAGGCGAGCGGCGTCGAGGTCGACCACGGCCTGTGCGGCTGCTTCGGACAGACCCGCGAGGAGCTGTACGAGATCGTCCTCGCCCTGCGGATCACCTCCTACCAGCAGCTCCTGGACCGTTACGGCCGTGAGGGCGCCCGGGGCGGCGACGGCTGCGAGGTCTGCAAGCCGGCCGTCGGCTCCATCATCGCCTCGCTCGCCCCGACGATCGGCGCCGACGGCTATGTCCTGGACGGAGAGCAGGCCGCGCTCCAGGACACCAACGACCACTTCCTCGCCAACCTCCAGAAGAACGGCTCGTACTCGATCGTCCCGCGCATCCCCGGCGGCGAGATCACCCCCGAGAAGCTGATCGTGATCGGCGAGGTGGCACGGGACTTCGGTCTCTACACGAAGATCACCGGCGGCCAGCGCATCGACCTGTTCGGCGCGCGGGTGGAGCAACTCCCGCTGATCTGGGCGCGGTTGGTGGACGCGGGCTTCGAGTCCGGGCACGCGTACGGAAAGGCCCTGCGCACCGTCAAGTCCTGCGTGGGCCAGACCTGGTGCCGCTACGGCGTCCAGGACTCGGTCCGCATGGCCATCGACCTGGAGCTGCGCTACCGCGGGCTCAGGTCCCCGCACAAGCTGAAGTCGGCGGTCTCCGGCTGCGCCCGCGAGTGCGCCGAGGCCCAGTCCAAGGACTTCGGCGTGATCGCCACCGCCGGCGGCTGGAACCTGTACGTCGGCGGCAACGGCGGCGCGACCCCGCGCCACGCCGACCTGCTGGACCAGGACCTGTCCGACGCCGAACTCGTCCGCCTCATCGACCGGTTCCTGATGTTCTACATCCGTACCGCGGACCGCCTGGAGCGCACCTCCACCTGGCTGGAGCGGATCGACGGCGGCCTGGACCACGTACGCGATGTGGTCGTGCACGACTCCCTCGGCATCTGCGAGGAGCTGGAGTCGCTGATGCGGGCGCACGTGGCGAACTACCGCGACGAGTGGGCCGAGACCATCAACGACCCCGAGAAGCTGGCCCGGTTCGTGTCCTTCGTGAACGCCCCGGACACCCCCGACCCGGTCGTCGGCTTCGTCCCCGAGCGCGACCAGATCAAGCCCGACCTGCCGCTGCTGACCATCGGACACCGCCCCCTGGAAGGAAGCGCCCAGCGATGACCCTGGCACCCGAGACGACGGCCCTGAAGCTCCAACTCCGCATGGAAGACGGCTGGTTCACGGTCTGTGACCTCTCCCAGCTCACCCCGGGCCGCGGAGTCGCCGCGCTGCTGCCCGACGGCCACCAGGTCGCGCTGTTCGCCGACCGCGCGGGACGGACGTACGCCATCGACAACCGCGACCCGTTCAGCGGGGCGGCGGTGCTCTCCCGCGGGCTCACCGGCACCCACCAGGGCCGCCCGTTCGTCGCCTCGCCGCTTCTCAAGCAGCGGTTCGACCTGGAGTCGGGGCGGTGTCTGGACGACGAGGCGGTGGGTGTGGCGGTGTACGACGTACGTACCGTCTGAACCCCGTCAGCCGTGGCGCGGCCCTGGATCACATCCGCGACGGTGTCCGCGTCAACGTGGTCAGCCCCGGCGCCACCGACACCCCTATGTCACTGCGCCCCGGCGAGACAGCGGCCGAGCGCACCGACCGCGTGAAGGCCTCCCTCCCGCTCGGCCGGATTTCGGCCACCCGGGAGGTCGCGGCGGCCGTCCTCTACCTGGCCTCCGATGACGCGGGCGTCGCTCGTCGGCACGGACCTGGTGGTCGACAGCGGCGGCTCCCTGTGAGCCGTACCGCCCAGGACAGGTCCTAGTCGATGCCGGACCGCTCCACCCCTGCCACGATCCACCGCTGGAAGCACAGGAACACGATCAGCAACGGCAGGATCGACACGGCCGCGGCGATGAACAGCTCGTGCAGCCTGATGACTTGGGACGTCGTGAACGACGACAGCGCGACCTGCACCGTCCACGCGTCCCGGTCCTGCCCGATCACCAGCGGCCACAGGAAGGAGTTCCACGCGCCGATGAACACGATCGTACCGACGGCCGCGAACACGGGCCGGGAGTTCGGCACGACGATGCGCCAGTACGTCCGCCAGTAGCCGAGCCCGTCGACCTGGGCCGCGTCCTCCAACTCCCGTGGAAATCCGAGGAAGTACTGCCGGAAGACGAAGCAGGCGAAGGCGGAGAAGAGGGTGGGGACGATCAGCCCGCGCAGTGTCGAGATCCAGCCCAGCGACGACACGAGCACGAAGCTCGGTACAGGTGACGGCGGCGGGGACGACCATCAGGGTGCCGAGAATGGCGTAGAAGACCTTGTTGGCGTGTCGGTAGGGGATGCGGGCGAGGCCGTACCCGGCGAGCGAGGCGAGGATCACCGTACCGACGGTCGTGGCGACGGCGATGAGCGCGTGTAGTGGGCGGCTCCACCCCCGCATCGCTCAACAGGCTCTTGCGGTAGTACAGCAACTGCATGTCGATGACCTGCGGGATGCCCCAGATCTTCCCGTCGTACGTCTTCGGGGTGAGCACCGCCGGGTTGAAGTCGTCCTTGACGCCGTCGAGCAGGTCGGTGAGATCGACGACCTGGCCGCCCTGGATCTGGTCGAGGTTGGGGCCGCCCTCGAAGACGTCCGGGCCTGAGTCGGTGAGCAGGGCGGCGGCGGTCTGCTGGTCGTAGTTGCCGGGCCGCCACTGCACGCTGACGTTCGCCTTCTTGTAGGCGGCGGCGTACCGCTTCACGGCCCGCTCGGTGCCCGTCTCGCCGTACTGGTGGTACCACTGCGACAGCCTCGGCCCCGAGCCGCCGCCGTCGTCGTCCCGCCCGGTGTTGGACCCGCAGGCGGTGAGCAGTCCTAGGCCCGCCCCCGTGGCGAGCAGTGCCCTGCGGCTGATGGTCATGAGGTGCCCCCTGACGTTCGTTCGTCGTCGATGCACGGCCCAACGATCAACCATGCAGGTCGATTACGAAGGCGCCGTTGCGGCAACGTGTCGGGGTGAGGGGGGCGCGGGTGTCACGCCTTGAGCGCGTCGTACGTGATGCCGGTCAGCTGCTCCGACGCACTCCAAAGCCGTTCCCCCGCCGCGTCGTTGAGCGTCCACCCCGCCCGCCAGGACGTGGCCGGCGCCCCGCGCCACATCGCGAACGAGGGCCCGGTGAACGAGTCGGGCCGGACGCCGGGCGCGGTGGCGGCGTACAGCGTGGGCAGCGCACCGGACTCAGCGCTCTGCGCGAAGACCCGATTGCCGACCCCCATGAACCACTCGGCGCCCTTGCGCCCCTCCAGCCTGGGCCCGGCGGACTGGAGGTTGGTGGAGGCGTACCCGGGATGAGCGGCGGCCGCGACGACATCGGAGCCGACGGCTCCCAGTCGCCGCGCCAGCTCATGGATGAAAAGAAGGTTGGCAGTCTTGGACCGCGCATAGGCGATCCACTTCTTGTACTCGTGACGCTCGCTGTTGAGGTCGTCGATGTCGAGGTTGGCGAGCGCGTGGACGATGCTCGACACGGTCACGACCCGGGCGCCCGGGGTCGCGGTGATCGTCGGGAGCAGCAGCCCGGTGAGGGCGAAGTGTCCGAGGTGGTTGACGCCGAACTGGGTCTCGAACCCGTCGGCGGTGCGGGCGAGGGGCAGCGCCATGACGCCGGCGTTGTTGACGAGGAGGTCGAGCCGGTCGTACGCATAGGTGTCCGCGAACTCCCGTACGGAGTCCAGCGCCCCGAGGTCGAGCCGCGCGAACTCCACCTCGGCCCCCGGCACTTCGGCCACGAGCCGGTCCCCGGCCTCGGCGCCCCGCGCCTCACTGCGACAGGCCAGCACGACACGGGCGCCCTTGCGGGCCAGCTCCCGTGCGGTCACGTATCCGAGACCGCTGTTGGCGCCGGTGACGACGGCGATACGCCCCCGCTGATCGGGGATGTCGCTCACTTTCCAGCTCACCATGACGGATCCCTCTCCGTTTCCCACACGACCAAGTGACCCGACCAAGGTACGCCGAGCCTCGCGGCGGCCAGGCGAGCGCGCTGCGAGACCCGCGGCCGCGGGCCCGATGAGATGTACCGTCAACCGCATGCTCGACGGCGACGCCCCCGAAGACTGGCTCATCGAAGCCTGGAAGAACTGCCCCGTCACCGAACGCTACGTACGCGACCTCGCATACACCCGCGAGCCCGAGCCCGTCGACGAAGATCTCTGAGAACGACATGGCTCTGCGCCTCGGTGAAAAGCCCAAAGCCATGGGAGAGGGCGGCACCCCCCGCACAGGGGTGCCGCCCTCTCTCGGTGCGCCGAGACCGTTGCCGCGTCGGTGAGGGTCAGGATGACCGGCGACGGTCCCGGGGGCCGGGGAAGGGTCAGCGGTGGTCGCTGCCCTTGGACGTGGAGGCCGCGCGGCCCGCTTCGAGGCGGGCGACCGGAATCCGGAACGGTGAGCAGGAGACGTAGTCGAGGCCGACCTCGTGGAAGAAGTGGACCGACTCGGGGTCGCCGCCGTGCTCGCCGCAGACGCCGAGCTTCAGGTCGGGGCGGGTCTCGCGGCCGGCCTTCACGGCGGACTTCACGAGGGAGCCGACGCCGTCCTTGTCGATCGTCTCGAAGGGGCTGACGCCGAAGATGCCCTTCTCCAGGTAGGCCGTGAAGAAGGAGGCCTCCACGTCGTCACGGCTGAAGCCCCACACGGTCTGCGTGAGGTCGTTCGTGCCGAAGGAGAAGAACTCCGCCGCCTCCGCGATCTGGCCCGCCGTGAGTGCCGCCCGCGGCAGCTCGATCATCGTGCCGATGGCGAGCTTCAGGCGCACGCCCGTGGCCGCCTCGACCTCCGCGATGACCTGGTCGGCCTCGTCGCGGACGATCTCCAGCTCCTGGACGGTGCCGACGAGCGGGATCATGATCTCCGCGCGAGGGTCGCCCTTGGCGTTCTTGCGTTCCGCCGCCGCCTCCGCGATGGCGCGTACCTGCATGGTGAACAGGCCGGGGATGACGAGGCCGAGGCGCACACCGCGCAGGCCCAGCATCGGGTTCTGCTCGTGCAGGCGGTGCACCGCCTGGAGCAGGCGCAGGTCGTTCTCGTTGGAGTCCTTGCGGGACTCCGCCAGCGCCACTCGGACGGACAGCTCGGTGATGTCCGGCAGGAACTCGTGCAGCGGCGGGTCCAGGAGACGGACCGTCACGGGAAGGCCGTCCATCGCCTCGAAGAGCTCGACGAAGTCCTTCTTCTGGAGGGGCAGGAGCTCCTTCAGCGAGTCCTCGCGCTCCGCGTCCGTGTCCGCCAGGATCAGGCGCTCGACGAGCTCACGCCGGTCACCGAGGAACATGTGCTCGGTGCGGCACAGGCCGATGCCCTGGGCGCCGAAGCGGCGGGCCCGGAGGGCGTCTTCCGCGTTGTCGGCGTTGGCGCGGACACGAAGACGGCGCACCCGGTCCGCGTACGCCATGATCCGGTGTACGGCGGCGACCAGCTCGTCGGCGTCGTCGGCGCCCGCGTGCATCCGGCCCTCGAAGTACTCGACGACCGGCGACGGGACGACCGGGACCTCGCCCAGGTAGACCTTGCCCGTCGAGCCGTCGATCGAGACGACGTCGCCTTCCTCGACCACGACACCACCCGGGGCCGTCATGCGGCGGCGCTTGGTGTCGACTTCGAGCTCCTCGGCGCCGCACACACAGGTCTTGCCCATGCCTCGCGCGACCACGGCCGCGTGCGAGGTCTTGCCGCCGCGTGAGGTCAGGATGCCCTCGGCCGCGATCATGCCGTCGAGGTCGTCGGGGTTGGTCTCGCGGCGGATCAGGATGACCTTCTCGCCCGAACGCGACCACTTGATCGCGGTGTACGAGTCGAAGACCGCCTTGCCGACGGCGGCGCCCGGCGAGGCCGCGATGCCCCGGCCGATCTGCTCGACCTTCGCCTGGTCGTCGAAGCGCGGGAACATCAGCTGCGCGAGCTGGGCGCCGGTGACGCGCTGGAGCGCCTCCGCCTCGTCGATCAGGCCCTGGTCCACCAGCTGCGTGGCGATGCGGAAGGCCGCGCCCGCCGTGCGCTTGCCGACACGGGTCTGCAGCATCCACAGCTGACCGCGCTCGATGGTGAACTCGATGTCGCAGAGATCCTTGTAGTGGTTCTCCAGGGTCTCCATGATCTGCATCAGCTGGTCGTACGACTTCTTGTCGATCGTCTCCAGCTCGGCGAGCGGGACGGTGTTGCGGATGCCCGCCACCACGTCCTCGCCCTGCGCGTTCTGCAGGTAGTCGCCGTACACGCCCTGGTGGCCGCTGGCCGGGTCCCGGGTGAAGGCGACGCCCGTGCCGGAGTCGGGGCCCAGGTTGCCGAAGACCATGGAACAGATGTTGACGGCCGTGCCGAGGTCGTGCGGGATGCGCTCCTGGCGGCGGTACAGCTTGGCGCGGTCGCCGTTCCACGAGTCGAAGACCGCCTTGATGGCGAGGTCCATCTGCTCGCGCGGCTCCTGCGGGAAGTCGCGGCCGGCCTCGGTCTTGACGATCTTCTTGAACTTGGTGACCAGCTTCTTGAGGTCCGCGGCTTCAAGGTCCGTGTCCACGGTGACCTTCTTGGCCGTCTTCGCCGCCTCAAGCGCGTCCTCGAACAGCTCGCCGTCGACGCCGAGGACCGTCTTGCCGAACATCTGGATGAGACGGCGGTACGAGTCCCACGCGAAGCGGTCGTCGCCGGCCTGCTGGGCGAGGCCCTGTACCGACTTGTCGGAGAGGCCGATGTTCAGGACGGTGTCCATCATGCCCGGCATGGAGAATTTCGCACCGGAACGGACGGATACGAGCAGCGGGTCATCGGCCTGGCCGAGCTTCTTGCCCATCTTCGCCTCGAGGGCTTCGAGGTGCGCACTCACCTCGTCACGCAGTGCCGCCGGCTCCTCGCCACTGTCGAGGTACGTCTTGCACGCCTCGGTGGTGATCGTGAAACCCGGAGGGACGGGAAGGCCCAGGTTGGTCATCTCGGCGAGGTTCGCACCCTTGCCGCCGAGGAGGTCCTTGAGGTCCTTGTTGCCCTCGGTGAAGTCATAAACGAACTTCATGCCCTCGACGCCGCTCTCAGCTACGTGGGGATCTTTGTTTTCCGACACGAGTCTCGACTCCTCGACGTCGCGGTGGCTGCCCTGACGAGGGGGAACATACCCAGATCGAAGGCGCCTGGGTACGTCCACTTGCGCGTCATGCGCCTGTAACCACTCGTCCGCCAGCAGATCGAAAGTCAAGGCTTGGCAAGCCATTGGGAGGGGATGTTTTCACTTCTTGAACGAATCAACGCCCGTAGATCCGCGTACGCGCTCAGTTGAGCGGGGTACGACACGTCTGAGTTTAATCGATGAACGATCATGGGGTGGCACTCAGTGCCACTCCTTAGGGAAGTGCAGTCGCTCACGATCTGCTCATCTGAGCGCCAACCCTATCAAGGGTGGCGAGAATCACGCCGCTTGAGGCAGCGAAATTTCACCATGCGGACCACGATGCGGACACGACACGCGGATGTCACACCCGAAGGGGGACCTGTCGAACGCGGGCACTCGACAGACCCGGGCGCTCGTCAGCCCGCGCACTCGTCAGCCCCGGCCCGCCCCGCGCGCACTCGTCAGCCCGCGCACTCGTCACACCCCGAGCGCGGCCAGCCGCTCCTCGGCCCGCTCCGGGGCGTACAGGTACTCCACGACCAGCGCCCCGGCCCCCACCAGCCCGGCCCGCTCCCCGAGCCGCGAGGTCACCACGTCCAGATGAGCGGTGGAACGGGGCAGCGCCCGCTGATACAGCAGCTCGCGCACGCCTGTGAGGAAGGGAGTTCCGGCCAAATCCCCGGCGATCATCAGAACACCGGGGTTGAGCAGCGTCACCACGGTCGCCAGTACGTCCCCGACCTGCCGCCCCGCCTCCCGCGCGAGGGCCATCGCCTCCGGGTGCCCGGCGGTCAGCAGATCGCGCACATCTGAGCCGGAGGCGGCCGGAACCCCGGACTCGGCGAGCCGTCGCGCCACGGCGCCGCCGCTCGCGACGGCGGCCAGGCAGCCGTACGAACCGCACCGGCACAGCGCCTCGGCGCCCACCCGGATGTGCCCGATGTCGCCGGCGCCTCCGTCGACGCCCCGGTAGATGGTGCCGCCGACGACCATGCCGGCGCCGATACCGGTGGAGACCTTGACCAGGGCGAACGCCGAGCAGTCCGGGTATCCGGTGCGCTGTTCGCCGTACGCCATGAGGTTGGCGTCGTTGTCCACGAGGACCGGGATGTCCGGCCTGGCGGCGGCGTACTCGGCGAAGGCGCGGCCCAGGCGCCCCCTAATGTCGTAGCCGTCCCAGCCGGGCATGATCGGCGGCTGCACGACGCGGCCGGTGTCGCTGTCGACGGGGCCCGGCACCCCGAGCCCGATGCCGCACACCGCGCCGGCGGACCGGCCGGCCTTCACCAGCAGGTCCGCGAACCAGCGGCCGAGTTCGCCGAGGACCGTCTCCGGGCCCTCGTCGATCACCAGGACGCCGGTGTGCTCGGCCAGGATCTCGCCGGTCAGGGTGAGGAGGGCCGCGCGGCCGTGCCGGGTGTCGAGGTCGGCGGCGAGGACGACCGCGTGTTCGTCGTCGAACTCGAGGGTGATGGAGGGACGGCCGCCGAGGGGTGAGTCGACGGGGCCGCCCGCGCCCTCGCGCAGCCAGCCCGCGCGGAAGAGCCGGTCGAGACGCTGGCCGACCGTCGCCCGCGACAGGCCGGTGGCCTGCTGCAGCGCGCCGCGTGTCGTGGCCCGGCCGCTGCGCACGAGTTCGAGCAGATCTCCGGCGCTTGCCTGGTTCCCGGCCTTCACGGCTCTCCCTGCCCTTCCCGTCATGCGCACCCCCTTGCGTTACTCAACTCTGCATTACATATTGAGTTTTGCGTGTTAAATAGACGTAACCCTACGGTAGCTACTGCCGAACTGGTCGGCCGGACGTCTTCGGGGAGACCTGAGTGGACAGCACAACCCAGCTCACCGCCCTGCGCACGGGCATCACCAACCCCGTGCGCACCTCCGGCACTCCCGTGCACACCCCCGGCCCGCCCCCGACGCCCGGTCCGGGCGAGATCACCCGTTCCGGATCACTTGTATACGATCCCGCCGACCCCACGGTTTCCCTGCGTATCGGTGCAGCCCAGGTGCTGAACGACAACTGGACGGGGACGTCCACGGTGCCCTCGCGCGGTCTGTACCCGCACCAGTGGTCGTGGGACTCCGCGTTCATCGCGATCGGGCTGCGCCATCTGTCGCCCCTGCGGGCACAGACGGAGCTGGAGACGCTGCTCGGCGGACAGTGGGCGGACGGGCGGATCCCGCACATCGTGTTCAACCCCTCCGTACCGCTCGACGCATACTTCCCGAGCCCCGACTTCTGGCGCTCCTCGACCGCCGGGCGCGGCGCGGGCGCACCGCGCACCGTACAGACCTCGGGCATCGTGCAGCCACCGGTGCACGCGCTCGCCGCGTGGCTGGTGCACCAGGCGGACCCGGCCCTGTCGCGCGCCCGCGCCTTCCTCCCCCGGGTCTATCCCCGCCTGGCGGCCTGGCACCGCTATCTCCTGCACCGCCGGGACCTGGGCGGCGGGGACCTCGCGTCCGTGGTCCACCCCTGGGAGCAGGGCATGGACAACAGCCCCTGCTGGGACGCCCCGCTGAGCCGTGTCACCCCCGCCCCGGCCCGCTCCTTCCGCCGCGCCGACCTCGACCACGGCGCCCCCGAGGACCGGCCCACGGACCTCGACTACGGGCGGTACGTGCGCCTCGCCACCGACTACCGGGAGCGCCAGTACGCCGACAGGGGCGGCGAGTTCGCGGTCGAGGACCCCGCGTTCAACGCGCTGCTCATCGCCTCCGAACACGCCCTGGCCCAGATCGCCCGCGAACTGGGGGCCACCGGCACCGCCCGCCAGGCCCGCGCGGAACGCCTCACGGCGGCACTGGTGGACCGGCTCTGGGACCCGGCGGAGGGGATGTTCTTCTGCCGGGACGTGTACGGGGGGAATGTGGGCCGAGGCGGCGAGAGCAGTGCTCTCGAATCGGAGCGGTGCTCGCGGAGCAGTGACCTCGGATCGGAGCGGCGCTCGCGGAGCAGTGCTCTTGGACTGGAGCAGCGCTCGCGGAGCAGTGCTCGCGCGACAGAGCGGCGCTCTCCGAGCGGTGCGCTGATTCCCGAGCGCAGTGTCGCCGGGCTGATCCCGCTCATTCTCCCCGCGCTGCCCCGCGAGATCGCCTCCGCCCTCGTGCGGACCGTGGGCGGCCCGCACTTCGGGCTCGGCGGGGACACCCGGCTCGTGCCGAGCTACGACCTCACCGGGGACGCGTTCGATCCGCACCGGTACTGGCGGGGGCCGGCCTGGTTCAACACCAACTGGCTGCTGGAGCGCGGGCTGCGGCTGCACGGGGAGCACGCCCGCGCGGACGGGCTGCGGGCCTCACTGCTCGACACGGCCGGGGAGTCCCGGTTCGCGGAGTACGTGGACCCGTACACCGGCGAGGCCTGCGGAGCACTCGGCTTCAGCTGGACGGCCGCGCTGACGCTGGATCTGCTGCACGGCCCCTCGGGGGCGGACCAGGCGGACCGGATCGTGTCCCACCCGGGGCACTTCGCGTTCGACAAGGCACACAGCGCAACGGGACACAGCACAACGGGACACCGCACAACGGCACGCAGTGCGGCGGCACACAGCGCATTCGAGACGGGCGCCAAGGGAGGGGACCGGGGATGACGGAGCGGCATCATCTGCTCGTGCACGGTGGGACGTTCGCCGCCGTGGGCGACGGCGGGGACATCAGCGGTGTGCGGGGCGGCAGCTCCCCGGACGGGTTATTCGTACGGGACGCCCGGCACCTCAGCCGCTGGCAGCTGACGGTCGACGGCGCGGTGCCCGAGGCGCTCACGCCGGTCGCGGACGGCGACACGGCGCGCTGTGTGCTGGTGCCGCGCGGCGGCCGCACCGAGCCGCCCGGGTACACGCTCTTCCGCGAACAGGCGGTCGCCGAGGGCGGGTTCGTCGAGGCGCTGCGGGTCACCAGCAACTGTCCCACGCCCACCACGGTCCGCATCGCGGTCACCGCGGACGCCGACTTCACGGATCAGTTCGAGCTGCGCTCCGACTACCGTACGTACGCCAAGACGGGCGTGGTCCGACAGCGTCAAGTCCTCCCCGACGGCGTGGAGTTCACCTACCGGCGCGGCGAGTGGCGGTCCTGTACGACGGTCACCTCCGAGCCCGCACCGGACGCCGTCGAGGAGACGGGCACGGGCGCGCGTCGCCTCGTATGGACCCTCGATCTGGCACCGCACGGTTCGGCGGAGCTGTCGCTGCGGGTCGCGGCGCGTCCGCACGGCGCGGCACACGAGCCCCGCGTACCGCTCTCCCCCGCCGCCGCCAATGAGCAACTCCTCGCTTTGGAGGGAGAGTTCGCGGAGGGCGTGCCCTTCCCGACGGGCTGGCCGGAGCTGGCCGCGGCCTGCGCGCGGGGCCTGTCGGACCTGGCGGTGCTGCAGGTCCCGGCGACGGGCCCGGACGGCGAGGAGCTGCGCGTCCCCGCGGCCGGAGTCCCCTGGTTCCTCACGCTCCTGGGCCGCGACGCGCTGCTGACCTCCCTCTTCGCGCTCCCCTACCGCCCCCGGCTCGCCGCCGCCACGCTGCCGGCGCTCGCCGCGACCCAGGCGACGGAGACGGGCGCCGGGGCGGTGGCCCAGCCCGGCAAGATCGTGCACGAGGTGCGGCACGGCGAGCTGGCGCACTTCGGACAGGTGCCGTACGGGCGTTACTACGGTTCGGTGGACGCGACACCGTTGTTCCTGGTGCTGCTCGGCGCGTACACGGAACAGACCGGTGATGTGACCCTGGCCCGCCGTCTGGAGGCCAACGCCCGCGCGGCGATCGGCTGGATGCTGGACCACGGCGGGCTGACCTCGCGCGGCTATCTCGTCTACCGCGCGGACGGCGGCGGCCTCGCCAACCAGAACTGGAAGGACTCCCCCGGCGCGATCTGCTGCTCCGACGGCAGCCGTCCCAGCGGCCCGGTGATGGCGGCGGGCGCGCAGGGGTACGCGTACGACGCCCTGCGCCGCACGGCGCACCTGGCCCGCACGGTCTGGGACGACGAGGTCTACGCGGCTCTCCTCGAACAGGCCGCCGGTGATCTGCGCGACCGCTTCCAGCGGGACTTCTGGATGGCCGAACACGCCTTCCCCGCGCTGGCGTTGGACGGTGACGGCCGGCATGTCGACGCCCTCGCCTCCGACGCGGGCCACCTGCTGTGGTCGGGTCTGCTCGACAAGGAGTACGGCGAGCTGGTCGGCCGCCGTCTTCTCGAGCCGGACTTCTTCTCCGGCTGGGGCGTGCGGACGCTGGCCGCGGACCAGCCGGCGTATCACCCGCTGTCGTACCACCGCGGTTCGGTGTGGCCGCATGACAACGCGCTGATCACGCTGGGGCTCGCGCGCTACGGGCTGCACGATGAGGCCCGTACGGTCGCGCACGCGCTGGTCGACGCGGCCACGGCCGCCGGGCATCGCCTCCCCGAGGTGCTCGCGGGATACGGGCGCGACACCCATGGCGAGCCGGTTCCTTATCCGCATGCGTGCGTGCGGGAGTCTCGCTCTGCGGCGGCACCGTTGGCTCTGCTCACCGCTGTGGGGGGTGCTTGACCTCGCCGGGGCCGGCGTCGGGGTGGTTCAGCGAGCCCGGCGCCTGCGGGGTCCCGCTGGGCCCTAGCCCCCCGACGTGTCCAGTTCCGCGTCCTCGCTCACGCCCGCGCAGTCGTACGGGTCCTTCAGCCAACCGTCCGGCAGGACGACCCTGTTGTTGCCGGAGGTACGGCCGCGGGGTCCGTCGGCGCCGAGGGGCCACGGCTGGTCGAGGTCCAACTCGGCCAAGCCGTCGGCGAGTTCAGCGAGGGACGACGTGATCGCGAGGCGCTTGCGCATCTCGGAGCCGACCGCGAAGCCCTTCAGGTACCAGGCGACGTGCTTGCGGAAGTCGATGACACCGCGCGCCTCGTCGCCGATCCACTCACCGAGCAGGGTGGCATGGCGGACCATGACGGCCGCGACCTCGCGGAGCGTCGGGCGGGCGTAGGTGTCCGTACGGCCCTCGAAGGCGGCCACCAGGTCGGCGAAGAGCCACGGACGGCCGAGGCAGCCGCGCCCGACCACGACCCCGTCGCACCCGGTCTCCCGAACCATCCGCAGCGCGTCCTCGGCCGACCAGATGTCTCCGTTGCCGAGGACGGGGATCTCCGGCACATGGTCCTTCAGGCGCGCGATGGCGTCCCAGTCCGCCGTGCCGCCGTAGTGCTGGGCGGCGGTACGGCCGTGCAGGGCGATCGCCGTCACGCCCTCCTCGACCGCGATCCGGCCGGCGTCGAGAAAGGTGATGTGGTCGTCGTCGATGCCCTTGCGCATCTTCATGGTGACGGGGAGGTCACCGGCGCCGCTGACGGCCTCGCGGAGGATCGCCCGCAGCAGGTGGCGCTTGTACGGGAGGGCGGAGCCACCGCCCTTGCGGGTCACCTTCGGGACCGGGCAGCCGAAGTTCAGGTCGATGTGGTCGGCGAGGTTCTCCTCCGCGATCATGCGGACGGCCTTGCCGACGGTCGCCGGGTCGACGCCGTACAGCTGGATCGAGCGCGGCTGCTCGCTCGCGTCGAAGTGGATCAGCTGCATGGTCTTCTCGTTGCGCTCGACCAGCGCCCGCGTGGTGATCATCTCGCTGACGAACAGGCCCTTGCCACCGCTGAACTCGCGGCACAGCGTGCGGAACGGCGCGTTCGTGATCCCGGCCATCGGGGCGAGGACGACGGGCGGCTGCACCGTGTGGGGGCCGATCGACAGCGGGGACGCGGGAGCGAGGACGGTCGTGGACATTCCCCCATTGTCGCGTACGCCGGCGTGTGCCCGTACGGCCCCTGTGTCACGTACGGCCCCCGTGTCACCACGGCCATGCCACGGGCCCCTTCCGGAGTGTGAGACAAAAGATCGTGTAACAGTCATTAGTTAGCCGCACTATTGAAGGCGGCGTACATTGGAACAATGCCCGAGCTCAGCCACCGACACCGCATGCTGGTGCTCGCGATCTGCTGTATGAGTCTGCTGATCGTGAGCCTCGACAACACGGTTCTCAACGTCGCCCTGCCCTCGATGCAGAAGGACCTGCACGCGAGTGTGGCGGGCCTGCAGTGGACGATCGACGCGTACACGCTGGTACTGGCCTCGCTGCTGATGCTCGCGGGCTCGACCGCCGACCGCATCGGGCGGCGCAAGGTCTTCATGGCGGGCCTGGTCCTGTTCACGATCGGCTCGGTCCTGTGCTCCCTCGCCCCGAACCTCACCTCGCTCGTCGCCTTCCGCATGGTGCAGGCGGTCGGCGGTTCGATGCTGAACCCGGTGGCGATGTCGATCATCACCAACACGTTCACGCACCCGCGCGAGCGCGCCCGCGCGATCGGCGCGTGGGGTGGTGTGGTCGGCATATCCATGGCCGCCGGGCCGCTGGTCGGGGGGCTTCTCGTGGACTCGGTCGGCTGGCGGTCGATCTTCTGGATCAACCTCCCGGTCGGCGTCGCGGCGCTCCTGCTCACCCTGCGCTACGTCCCCGAGTCCCGCGCACCCAAGGCCCGCCGACCCGACCCGATCGGCCAGTTCCTGGTCATCGCGCTGCTCGGCTCACTGACGTACGCGATCATCGAGGCGCCCAGCTCCAGCGCCCCGAAGACCCTCGCCTTCGGCGGGGTCGCCCTCGCCGCGCTGCTGGGCCTGCTGTGGTACGAGCCCCGGCGCGCCGAACCCCTCATCGACCTGCGCTTCTTCCGCTCGGCTCCGTTCAGCGGGGCCACGGTCATCGCCGTCAGCGCTTTCGCGGCGCTCAGCGGCTTCCTGTTCCTGTCGACGCTGTATCTGCAGAACGTGCGCGGTCTGGACGCGCTGCACGCGGGCCTGTGGATGCTGCCGATGGCGGCGATGTGCTTCGTGTGCGCGCCGGCGTCGGGACGGCTGGTCGGCAACCGGGGGCCGCGGCTGTCCCTGCTGATCGCGGGCGTCGCGACGACCGCGAGCGGGGTGCTGTTCGCCGCCTTCGAGGCCGAGACGTCGAACGTCACGCTCGTCATCGGGTACGTCCTCTTCGGCATCGGATTCGGCTTCGTGAACGCCCCCATCACCAACACCGCCGTATCCGGCATGCCTCGCACCCAGGCCGGTGTCGCCGCCGCCATCGCCTCCACCAGCCGCCAGATCGGCGGCACCCTCGGAGTCGCCGTGGTCGGCGCGGTCCTGGCCTCCGGGGTGCGGGCCTCGGCCTACAAGGACACCTTCGTCTCCGCCTCCCGCCCCGGTTGGTGGATCATCGCCGGATGCGGCTTCGCGGTCCTGATCCTGGGCGCCCTGACCAGCGGACACTGGGCACGCAAGACGGCCGAGCGCACGGCCGAGCGCCTGGAGTCGACGGAGATACGGGAAGCCGCGGGCGTAGGGGCTTGATCCTGCCGACCTCGGCGGCCGTACGGGCCTGACGAGCCGGCCGGCCCAGGCGGGCGTACGCGTCTGATCAGCCGCCGGTCACGGTGAGCTGGTCCAGTGCCGCGACGGCCTGCGGGGGCAGGCGGACGCTTCCCGCCGCGAGGTTCTCGGCCAGATGAGCCGCGCCGGCCGTTCCCGGGATGAGCGGTGTGCCGTCGTACCGCGCCGGCAGCCAGGCGAGTGCGACCTGCACCGCGGTCGCCGCGAGATCGCCGGCGACGGCGAGGACGGTGGGGTCGTCGGTCGCCTTGCGCCGCCCCGGGAACGCCGAACCGAGCGGGAAGAACGGCACCCACGCGATGCCGTGCTCGCGGCACAGGTCGAGCACCGGCTCGGCGGACCGGTCGAGGACGCCGTAGGCGTTCTGGACGCAGGCGACACCTACGGGCACCGCCTGTCGGAGCTGTTCGGCGGAGACGTTGCTGAGCCCGATGCCGCCGACCTTGCCCGTGTCCCGCAGCGCGGTCAGTTCGGCGAGCTGGCTGTCGAGATCGACCCTGGTCGCCCTCGGCGATCAGGCCGGGCGGAGCGTCGAGGCGCCGCAGGTTGACCGCGTCGAGCCGCTCGACTCCGAGGGCCGTGAGGTTGGCCTCGACCTGGGCGCGCAGCTGCTTGGGCCGTTGCGCGGGGACGAGCGCGCCCCGCGTGTCCCGGTCGGCGCCCACCTTGGTGACGAGGACGAGGTCGTCGGGTAGGGGGCGAGGGCCTCGCGGATGAGGCCGTTGCAGGTGCCGGTGCCGTAGAACTGCGCGGTGTCGAGGTGGTTGACGCCGTCCTGGACCGCTTGGCGCAGTACCGCGAGAGCCTCGTCCCGCCGGGCCCCCGCCGCCCGCTCCAACTGCATCACACCGAACCCGCCCCAGGCCTAGGCGGCCTCCGCCTCGGCTTCGGCGGTCAGGGCGAAGGCGTGCAGCTGCTCGAGTCGTTCGCGGGACTCCTCGTCGGCGGGGGCGTACGTCACCATGCGGGCGCCCACGTCGGGGGTCAGCCACAGATCGGTGTGGTCGAGGGTGAGCAGGCCGACGTAGGCGTTGAGGAACTGCTTGGTCTTGCTGCGGGCGCCGACCACCTCGTACCGCTCCCAGGCCTCGCGGAATTCCTCCGATTCCGCCGTCAGCCGCTTGATCAGCATCTTCCAGGCGGGCTCGCCGAGGTGTCCGGCCATCGAGGCGCGCAGCTTGGCGGCCATCAGGCGCATGGTCTCCTCCAGGAGCACGATCGAGCGGCGCCATTCGTCGTTGGTGTAGACGAGGATCATGCAGTTGCGGTCCTGGGGCGGTACGGCGTCGAGGTTGCCCATCAGACGGCCGTAGGTGCGGTTGTACGCGAGGATGTCGTACCGGCTGTTCTGGATGCAGGCCGGGACGGGCTCCAGCTGGGCCAGCATCTGGCGCAGCGCCGGCGTGATGGTGGGGCAGGTCGCGGCGGGCGAGGGGTCGACGGCCCCGGCCAGCTGGAAGAGGTGGGCGCGCTCGCTCGAGTCGAGCAGCAGCGTGCGGGCGAGGGCGTCGAGGACCTGCTCGGAGACCTGGATGTCACGGGCCTGTTCGAGCCAGGTGTACCAGGTGACGCCCACGGCGGAGAGCTGCGCGACCTCCTCGCGGCGCAGTCCCGGGGTGCGCCGGCGGCGGCCACGCGGCAGTCCGACCTGCTCCGGCGGGATCCGTTCGCGGCGGCTGCGCAGGAAGGCGGCGAGTTCGTGCCGCCGGATCTCGCTGCCGCGCGAGGCGGGTAGGTCCTGGGCGTAGGGGGCATGGCCCGTGGTCGTCTCCCGCACCATCGTCGTCATGCCTCCAGCCTGCCGCTCTCCGGAACCTGTTTCCAGGTACTGGTTCTACCAGGATAGTAAGACTCTGGTACCAGCCTGAGGTCAGGAGAAGGCTGGACGACGTGACCGATACCGGAACCATCACGACCCCTGTCCGCTCCTCCGCCGCCCCACCCGTGCTCGGCGGCCTCGGACTCTTCACCGTGCTGCTCGGTGCGGCACTGCCTCTCATCGACTTCTTCATCGTCAACGTAGCCCTGCCGACCATCGGCCATGACCTGAACGCGAGCGAGGCCGTCCTCGAACTGGTCGTCGCCGGCTACGGAGTCGCGTACGCCGTTCTCCTCGTGCTGGGCGGACGCCTCGGCGACCTCTTCGGCCGGCGTCGGTTCTTCCTCGGCGGCATGGCGGCCTTCGGCCTGACCTCGCTGGCGTGCGGGCTCGCCCCCACCGCCTGGACGCTGGTGGCGGCGCGCGTCGCGCAGGGCGCGGCGTCCGCGGCGATGCTGCCGCAGGTCCTCGCCACCATCCAGTCGGCGACCGCCGGGCCGCGCCGCGCCAGGGCCATGGGCCTGTACGGCGCGACGGCCGGCCTGTCCATGGTGGCCGGGCAGATCCTCGGCGGCGTCCTGGTCGCCGCGGACATCGCGGGCACCGGCTGGCGCTCGGTGTTCCTCGTGAACGTGCCCGTCGTCATCCTCGGCCTGATCCTGGCCGCGCGTGCCGTCCCGGAGACGCGCTCCCATCACCCGGAGCCGATCGACGCCCCCGGCACGGTGCTGCTCGCGATCTCCCTGCTGGCCCTGCTGGCCCCGCTCACGGAGGGCAGGGCGGCGGGCTGGCCGCTGTGGACGTGGCTGTCGCTGGCCCTGTTCCCCCTCGCGGCGGCGGCGTTCTACTTCGTCGAACGCAGGGAGGACCGCCGCGGCCGTACGCCCCTGGTCCCGCCGAGCCTCTTCGCACTGACGTCGCTGCGCCGGGGTCTGGTGATGATCGTGCCGTTCTCGATCGGCTTCAGCGGGTTCATGTTCGTGATCGCGGTGGCGTTGCAGCGGGGCGCGGGCCTGGGCCCGGTGCCCGCGGGCATGGCCCTCGCGCCGATGGCGGTCGCCTTCTTCGCCGTCTCTCTCTGCGGTCCCCGGCTGGTCGCCCGGTACGGCACTCGGGTCGTCACGTTCGGCGGGCTGATCCAGGCGGTGGGCGTGGCCCTGCTGGTGGTGATCGCGTGGCGGTCCTGGCCGGACGTGGGCGTGTGGGAACTGCTGCCCGGCGCGGCGGTGGCGGGCGCGGGCCAGGCTCTCCAGCTCCCCGTCATCTTCCGGATCATCCTCTCCGAGGTCCAGCCCGCCCGGGCCGGCGTCGGCAGCGGCGTCATGATCACCACTCAGCAGGCCGCCCTGGCCCTCGGCGTCGCCACCCTGGGCTCCCTGTTCCTGGCCCTGGTCCCGGGCCACGGCATGCGGGACGCGCTCGTGGTGACACTGCTCGTCCAGCTCGCGGGCGTGGCCCTCACAACGGCGCTGAGCCTGCGCCTGCCACGCACGATCAGTTAGCCCGCTCGTGGGACACCAACTCCCATACTCACGCGGGGACTTCATGGGCGAATCGCGCGAGGGTGGACGCGTCGTCGGAGGCGAGCAGACAGGCGCTCGCTCCCTGCGTGAGGGTCGGTTCGGCGAGTTGACCGGCCGGGGCGAGTCCGGTCAGGTTGGAGCGGCGGCGGATCGACCGCGGGTCACGACCCGCGGCGGCCGCCGCCTCGTCCACGATCCGCTGCCCCGACGCGAGTTCGGCCGGGGGCACCCGGGTCGCGCTGGGCAGCCGGCCGTCGGCGACCCGCCCGATCAGCCGCCTCGACACGAGCCGGCCGACGGTGGCACGCCCGACCAGCCGCCTCGACGCGCCGACGGGGACGGAGCGCGAGACGCTGATCGGTCCGATGCGACGGATCGTGAGGGCGGACGACGCGGAGCAGGGCGCCCGACCCTCACATCCGGGAGCCCAACTCGCCGCCGAAGAATCCCCGTTGATCTTCGCCATGCTGCACACTCCTTGCTGCGCAAACTCCTTGCCGCACAAGCGGAGCGGTAACACCTGGAGGTGTCATGCTGCAGATCAACACGAGCAAGGTAAGCCGCTGGGACCAGCACGGCCGCGAACACGTCGTCCATGTACAGCGGGCAGGCGTACAGCGCACGATCAGATGCGACACCTGCGGCTGGCGCAAGGGCGCGCAGTTCCTGCCGTGGCTGAAGGCGGAGGAACACCTGGCGGAGGCGCACCAGGCGACGGTGGACCCGACGGCCGCGTAGGCAGGGCGGCGACCGGCTTCCACCGAGCGCCTGGTCCTCGGCCTCCGCTCGCAGCCCTCACCCTCCCTTTGGTCCAGACCTATTGACGAAAGGTCTGGACCGCGCGACTGTCATGTCTACGACACCTCACCGCACCCCCACCGGGAGGCTTCGCATGATCCGTCGCAAGCTGCGCCTGCTCGCCGTCGCGCTGACGGCAGCCGTCCTCGCCCCACTGGCCATCGCCGGCGCCCCCAGCGCCTCCGCCGCCGACACCTGCGCCGTGAAGTCCCGCCCGTCCGGGAAGGTTCTCCAGGGGTACTGGGAGAACTGGGACGGCTCGTCCAACGGCGTGCATCCGCCCTTCGGGTGGACGCCGATCACCGACTCCCGTATCCCCGCGCACGGCTACAACGTGATCAACGCGGCGTTCCCCGTCATCCGCTCGGACGGCACCGCGCTGTGGCAGGACGGCATGGACACGGGCGTGAAGGTCGCGACCCCCGCCGAGATGTGCGCGGCCTAGGCGTCCGGGCGGACCATCCTGCTGTCCATCGGCGGCGCGGCGGCCGGAATCGACCTCAGTTCGTCCACCGTCGCCGACCGCTTCGTCTCGACGATCGTGCCGATCCTGAAGAAGTACAACTTCGACGGCATCGACATCGACATCGAGACGGGCCTCGTCGGCAGCGGAAATATCGCCCAACTCTCCACTTCGCAGGCCAACTTGGTCCGCATCATCGACGGAGTGCTGGCACAGATGCCGTCCAACTTCGGGCTCACCATGGCACCGGAGACCGCGTACGTCACGGGCGGCAGCATCACGTACGGCTCGATCTGGGGCGCGTATCTGCCGATCATCAAGAAGTACGCGGACAACGGCCGGCTGTGGTGGCTGAACATGCAGTACTACAACGGCAGCATGTACGGCTGCTCCGGCGACTCCTACTCCGCGGGAACCGTCCAGGGCTTCACCGCCCAGACCGACTGTCTCAACAAGGGCCTGGTCGTGCAGGGTACGACGATCAAGGTGCCGTACGACAAGCAGGTGCCAGGCCTCCCGGCACAGTCGGGGGCCGGCGGCGGCTATATGTCACCGAGTCTCGTCTCCCAGGCCTGGCAGCACTACGGCACGAGCCTCAAGGGCCTGATGACCTGGTCGATCAACTGGGACGGCTCGAAGAACTGGACGTTCGGCGACAACGTCAAAGCACTGCAGGGACGTTGAGCAGCACCAACAACCGTTGCCAGGCTCGCGACGCCTCGATCACGTGGGTATGCGGGCCGGCGGCGCCCCGGCGTCGGCCAGGGTCCTGACCCGGATCAGGTCGACCAGGGCCTGGCGTCGTAGCGGCGGTAGCCGGAGACGTCGCGTTCGGGGGATGCGCTGAGCCCCCGGTTCCCATGAGGGGAATCGGGGGCTCAGTGCACGAAAACCGAGGTCAGCAGCCGATGAGACGCGCGGCCAGGTACCCCTCGATCTGGTCCAGCGACACGCGCTCCTGCTTCATCGAGTCGCGCTCGCGCACGGTGACCGCGTTGTCGTCGAGCGTGTCGAAGTCGACCGTCACGCAGAACGGCGTGCCGATCTCGTCCTGGCGGCGGTAGCGGCGGCCGATGGCGCCGGCGTCGTCGAACTCGATGTTCCAGTGCTGGCGCAGGGCGGTGGCCAGTCCCTTGGCCTTGGGCGACAGCTCCGGGTTCCTCGAAAGGGGAAGCACCGCGACCTTGACCGGCGAAAGGCGCGGGTCGAGGCGCAGCACCGTGCGCTTCTCCATCTTGCCCTTGGCGTTGGGGGCCTCGTCCTCGACGTAGGCGTCGAGGAGGAAGGCCAGCATCGCGCGGCCGACACCGGCGGCGGGCTCGATGACGTACGGAGTCCAGCGCTCGCCGGCCTCCTGGTCGAAGTAGGAGAGGTCCTGGCCGGAGGCCTTGGAGTGGGCCGTGAGGTCGTAGTCGGTGCGGTTGGCGACGCCCTCGAGCTCACCCCACTCGTTGCCGCCGAACTGGAAGCGGTACTCGATGTCGGCGGTGCGCTTGGAGTAGTGGGAGAGCTTCTCGGCCGGGTGCTCGTACCAGCGCATGTTCTCCTCGCGCAGGCCCAGGCCGGTGTACCAGTTCCAGCGCTCCTGCATCCAGTACTCCTGCCACTTCTCGTCCTCGCCCGGCTTGACGAAGAACTCCATCTCCATCTGCTCGAACTCGCGGGTGCGGAAGATGAAGTTGCCGGGCGTGATCTCGTTGCGGAAGGACTTGCCCATCTGCCCGATGCCGAACGGCGGCTTGCGGCGCGAGGTGGTCTGCACCTGGGCGAAGTTGGTGAAGATGCCCTGCGCGGTCTCGGGGCGCAGGTAGGCGACGGAGCCGCTGTCCTGCGTGGGGCCGAGGTGCGTGGAGAGCAGGCCCGAGAACTGCTTGGGCTCGGTGAACTGGCCCTTGTTGCCGCAGTTGGGGCAGTTGATGTCCGCGAGGCCGTTCTCCGGGAGGCGGTGGTGCTTCGCCTCGTAGGCCTCCTCCAGGTGGTCGGCGCGGTAGCGCTTGTGGCAGGAGGTGCACTCGGTGAGCGGGTCGGAGAAGGTGGCGACGTGGCCGGAGGCGACCCAGACCTCGGTGGCCAGGATCACCGACGAGTCGAGACCGACGACGTCTTCACGGGAGGTGACCATGTAGCGCCACCACTGGCGCTTGATGTTCTCCTTGAGCTCGACGCCGAGCGGGCCGTAGTCCCAGGCGGCCTTCTGTCCTCCGTAGATCTCACTACAGGGGAAAACGAAGCCACGGCGCTTGCTCAGGCTGACGATGGTGTCGATCTTGTCGGCGGCCACGGTGCTCTCTTCATTACGAACGGACGGCAGCGAATGCTTCAGGTTACCGGCGCGGCCCACCCATGTATCAAATCGGTTGGGCTCCCAAACCTTAGTTGACAACCGTTTCCATTTTTGTTGAAAATGACTGTCATGAACGTACGACGACGCCTCATATCCGGGTCCGCGGTCGCGGCGGCCACCGCCCTCGGTCTCGGCACCCTCTCCGCCTGCTCGGACTCGTCCGCGGCCGACAGCAAGAGCAGCGGGAAGCTCGACGTGGTGGCGTCGTTCTACCCCATGCAGTATCTCGCCGAGCAGATCGGCGGGCCGCATGTGAACGTCACGAATCTGACCCAGCCCGGCCAGGAGCCGCACGACCTGGAGATCAGCGCCAAGCAGACCGCGCAGCTCCAGGAGGCGGACATCGTCGTCTACCTCAAGAACCTGCAGCCGGCCGTCGACGACGCCGTGGCGCAGTCCCAGGTCAAGGCCAAGATCGACGCCGCGTCGCTGACCACGCTGGAGAAGCACGGCAACGAGGTCGGCGGGCACGCGGCGGCGCACGACTCCTCCCAGGGCTCCGAGACCGGCGGCACCGACCCGCACATCTGGCTCGACCCGGTGCGCTACGCCGAGGTCGCGAACGGCGTCGGCAAGGCCCTGGAGAAGGCCGACCCGAAGCACGCGGCCGACTACAAGAAGAACACCGAAACCCTGGTCAAGAAGCTGGACGGCCTCAACACCCAGTACAAGGACGGGCTGGCGCACACCAAAACCAAGGTCTTCATCACCACCCACGCCGCCTTCGGCTACCTCGCCGAGACCTACGGCCTCACCGAGGAGGCCATCAACGGCCTGGACCCGGAGTCGGAGCCCAGCGCGAACCGCGTCAAGGCGCTTGAGAAGATGGCGAAGGCCGACGGTGTCACAACGGTGTTCTACGAGACGCTCGTGAGCGACAAGACGGCCAAGACCATCGCCGCGGACGCCAGCCTGAAGACCGACGTCCTCGACCCGATCGAGGGCATCACCGACAAGTCCAGGGGCAGCGACTACCTGCAGGTCATGGAGTCGAACCTGAAGGCGCTCCAGAAGGCTCTCGGCACCAAGTGATCACCGTGGAGGATCCCGTGAGCGAGCCCGTCATATCCCTGCGCGGCGTGACCGCCGAGCTGGGCTCGCGCCCGGTCCTGCGCGGAATCGACCTCACCGTGCAGCGCGGTGAGGTCGTCGCGCTGCTCGGCGCCAACGGCTCGGGCAAGTCGACCGCCGTGCGCGCGGTCATCGGCCAGGTACCGGTCAGCGGCGGCGAGATCGAGATCTTCGGCACCCCGCGGCGCCGCTTCCGCGACTGGAAGCGGGTGGGGTACGTCCCCCAGCGCACGACCGCGGCCGGCGGCGTGCCCGCGACGGTGAACGAGATCGTGGCGTCGGGCCGGCTCTCCCGCTCCCGCTTCGGGGTCCTCGGCAAGACCGACCGTGCGGCCGTACGGCGTGCCCTGGAGCTCGTCGGGATGGCGGACCGCGCCAAGGACTCCGTGAACGCCCTCTCCGGCGGCCAGCACCAGCGCGTCCTGATAGCCCGCGCCCTCGCCTCGGAACCCGAGCTGCTGATCATGGACGAGCCGATGGCGGGCGTCGACCTCGCCAGCCAGGAGATCCTCGCCGCCACCCTGCGCGAACAGGTCGCCCAGGGCGCCTCCGTCCTGCTCGTCCTGCACGAGCTGGGCCCCCTGGAGCCGCTGATCGACCGCGCGGTCGTCCTGCGCGACGGCTGCGTGCTGCACGACGGTCCGCCCCCGCAGGCGGTCGGCCAGCACGCGCTGCCCGGCCACGACCACGTACACCCGCACGCGGCTCACGACGCCGAACCGATCCGGACGGGACTGCTGAGCTGATGGACATCCTCAATTACGCCTTCATGCAGCGGGCCCTGCTCGCCGCCGTGCTCGTGGGCATCACCGCGCCCGCCGTCGGGATCTACCTCGTGCAGCGCCGCCAGGCCCTCATGGGCGACGGAATCGGCCATGTGGCGATGACGGGGGTCGGCCTCGGCTTCCTGCTGTCCACCTCGCCGGTGTGGATGGCGACCGCCGTGTCCGTCCTCGGCGCCGTCCTCATGGAGCTGATCCGCTGGTACGGCAAGACGCGCGGCGACATCGCCCTGGCGATGCTCTTCTACGGCGGTATGGCGGGCGGCGTGATGCTGATCAACCTCGCGCCCGGCGGAAGCAACGCCAACCTGATGTCGTACCTCTTCGGCTCGCTCTCCACGGTCTCGCAGGAGGACGTGACGGCGATCTGTCTGCTGGCGGCCTTCGTCGTCCTCGTCACCCTCGGCCTGCGGCGGCAGCTGTTCGCGGTGAGCCAGGACGAGGAGTTCGCGCGAGTGACCGGGCTGCCGGTACGCGCCCTGAACCTGCTCACCGCCGTCACCGCGGCGGTCACGGTGACCGTGGCCATGCGGGTCGTCGGACTGCTGCTGGTGTCTGCCCTGATGGTGGTCCCGGTCGCGGCCGCGCAGCAGCTCAGCCGGAGCTTCGCCGCCACCTTCGCCATCGCGGTGGCGATCGGGGTGAGCGTGACCATCAGCGGCACGGTGACCTCGTACTACCAGGACGTGCCGCCCGGCGCGACCATCGTGCTGCTGGCCATCGGCGTGTTCATCCTGCTCACGGCGCTGGCGACGCCACTGGCGCGGCGCAGGACCCGGGCCGCCGCGCAGGAGGCCGGGGATCCCGTCGAGTGCGCGATTCCGGCCACGCGCGGCCCCGGGACAAAGGTCGGCGCCTGACCGCGCACAGCCCGGACTGGCACAATGGCCGGGCAAGGTCAGACGCGAGGAGGCAACGGTGACAACCGCTGGATCGACCGTACGGGGCCGTTCCACCCGGCAGCGGGCCGCCGTGGCGGCGGCGCTCGACGAGGTGGACGAGTTCCGCAGTGCGCAGGAGCTCCACGACATGCTCAAGCACAAAGGCGACTCGGTCGGGCTCACCACGGTCTACCGCACGCTGCAGTCCCTCGCCGACGCGGGCGAGGTCGACGTCCTGCGCACCACCGAGGGCGAGTCCGTCTACCGCCGCTGCTCCACCGGCGAGCACCACCACCACCTCGTCTGCCGCGTCTGCGGCAAGGCCGTCGAGGTCGAGGGCCCGGCCGTCGAGACGTGGGCGGAGGCGATCGCGGCGGAGCACGGCTTCGTCAACGTGGCGCACACGGTGGAGATCTTCGGTACGTGCGCGGAGTGCGCGGCGGCGAAGAGCTGAGTCCCTAAACCTCCGGTAGGGGGTCGTGTGGTGGTGCGCCGCGGAGGTGCCGGAGCGCCGCGCCCGCTCAGGCGCTGATCACCACCACGACCGCGCCCCGTCACGCTTACACGATCAGGTGGTCGGCGTTGATCGGCCTATCGGGGAAGGGCCGGAGCGCCTTATCCAGGACGTATGGATGATCTCCGTACGTCCTCGTCCCCAACGCATCATCGGTCCTTCTCCCGGCGGCAGTTCACGACCGCCGCGGGTACGACCGCGACCGCCGCCGCACTCGGTCTGACCGCGACCGATGCCGCCGCCGCGCCCGCCGCTCCCCCTCTCGCGCCCTGCCCGCCCAGATCCACCGCCGACTGGAAGACGTGCCTCGCGGTCGCCCGTGCCCTCCTGGTGGTCGACAACGCCGACCACCCGCTGGTGCCCGGGTACAAGAAGATCCTCGACTCCGGCTTACCGCGAGTCCGCAACAAGACCGGCAAGAAGGTCCTCGTGGTCGGCGCGGGGCCGGCCGGTCTCGTGGCCGCCTGGCTGCTGAAGCGGGCCGGACACCACGTGACGCTGCTGGAGGCCAACGGCAACCGGGTCGGCGGCCGCATCAAGACGTTCCGCACCGGCGGCCACGAGCAGGCGGCGCAGCCGTTCGCCGATCCCCGGCAGTACGCGGAGGCCGGGGCCATGCGGATCCCCGGCAGCCATCCCCTGGTGATGAGCCTGATCGACGGTCTCGGCGTCAAGCGACGGCCCTTCTACCTCGTCGACGTCGACGGCGAGGGTAAACCGGTCAACCACGCCTGGTTGCACGTCAACGGCATCCGCGTACGCCGCTCCGACTACGCGAGGTCTCCGCGCAGGATCAACCGGTCCTTCGGCGTGCCCCGCAAGCACTGGGACACGCCCTCTTCGACGATCCTGCGCCGGGCCCTGGACCCCGTACGCGACGAGTTCAGCACGGCGGGCGCCGACGGCAAGCGGGTCGACAAACCGATGCCCGAGCGGGTTCGGGGCTGGGCCCGGGTGATCCAGAAGTACGGCGACTGGTCGATGTACCGGTTCCTGACCGAGGAGGCCGGCTTCGACGAGCGCACCCTCGACCTCGTCGGCACCCTGGAGAACCTCACCTCACGACTGCCCCTGTCCTTTGTGCACAGCTTCATCAGCCAGTCGCTGATCAGCCCGGACACCGCGTTCTGGGAGCTGGTGGGCGGCACCGCGACGCTCCCGGACGCGCTGCTGGGCAAGGTGCGCGACGTACTGCGCCCGGACCGGCGCGCGACCCACATCGAGTACTGGGACCCGGCCCGGCACGGCACCGACGACACCTCACACGTCCACGCCGGCGGCCCGCACGTGTGGATCGACACGGTCTCCGAGGGGCGCGACGGCAAGGTGGTGCGCGAGCAGTTCACCGGCGACCTCGCGATCGTCACCGTGCCGTTCTCCGGGCTGCGGCAGGTTCAGGTCAGCCCGCTCATGTCGTACGGCAAGCGCCGGGCCGTCGCCGAGCTGCACTACGACAGCGCGACCAAGGTGCTGCTCGAATTCAGCCGCCGCTGGTGGGAATTCACCGAGGCCGACTGGAAACGGGAGCTCGACGCGGTACGCCCCGGCCTGTACGAGGAGTACCGCGCGGGCAAGGCACCCGACGACGGAAGCCTGCTGGGCGTGCACCCCTCGGTCCCACCGGGCCACATCACCCCCGGCCAGCGCGTCCACTACGCGGCCAACCGCTGGGCCACCCGGAATCAGCCCGAGGCGGCGCACATCGTCGGCGGAGGCTCCGTCTCCGACAACTCCAACCGCTTCATGATCAACCCGTCCCACCCGGTTGCCGGCAGCAAGGGCGGAGTCGTCCTCGCCTCCTACAGCTGGGCCGACGACGCCTCACGCTGGGACTCCCTCGACGAGGACGCCCGCTATCCGCACGCCCTGCGGGGCCTCCAACAGGTCTACGGGCAACGCATCGAGGTCTTCTACACAGGCGCCGGGCGCACCCAGAGCTGGCTGCGTGACCCGTACGCGTACGGCGAGGCGTCCGTGCTGCTCCCCGGCCAGCACACGGAACTCCTCGCCGCGATCCGGGCGCCGGAAGGGCCTCTCCGGTTCGCCGGGGACCATACGTCGGTGAAGCCGTCGTGGATCGAGGGGGCGGTGGAGTCGGGGGTCCGGGCGGCGCTGGAGGTGCACCAGATGTGAGCGCGGAGGCACCGGTCTCACTCCGTGCGGCCGGTGCCCCGCCGTGGGCCGGTCGCCACTCCGTGCGGCCGGTGCCCCGCCGTCGGCCGGTCGGCACTCCGTACGGCCGGTGCCCCGCCGTCGGCCGGTCGGCACCCCGTGCGGCCGGTGCGCCGCAGTGGGCCGGTCGGCCGGGCCGTGATCATGACGCCCGGCGGGTCACACCCGGGAGATGTTGCGGTCGAGGATCGTCCGCAGCCTTTCCACGTCCGCCGGGGCGGCCACGGCGCGCTTGGGCAGCACGGTGAAGGCGATGGCGTTCTTGTCGGGGCTGAACATGACGAAGACATCCGCCGTCTCCCGGTAGCGGGACTGGGCGGCCCAGTTGACCGACGCCGTGGTGTTGTCGCTGGTCACCGTCACCCCGCTCTCCGTCACGGTCACGCGGAAGGTGCCCATGCGCTCCGCGAAACGGTGGAACTGGCGGGCCTGGAGCCAGGGCGTGAGCAGGATCAGGAGGCCGTAGACGAACATCCCGACGAACAGGGGGAACGGCGCCGCCTCACCTCCGGCCAGATGGGCCGCCATCTGCAGGGCGAACAGGACGGCGAAGCAGCCAAGTATCCAGAACTGTCTTCGGCTCGCCTGGCTGACGCCTCTGCGCGCTCTGAACGCCGACGCGAAGTCCCCGACGGTCGGCCGGTACTCCAGCCCGACCGTGTCCGCTCCCTGCAACTCCTGCTGCCCCGCACCCTGGTCCTCGACCACGGCCCCTCCCCAGTTCAGTGGTGATGAGCCGTGATCGTAGCGGCAGGGGGTGACAGCGCCGCGGCCGCGGTTACGACCCGTCGCCCCTCATGGCCTGCTCCATCGCGAGGAGCTCCTCGTTGGGAACCGCCCCGCCGAAGCGGCGGTCGCGGGAGGCGTACTCGACACAGGCGCGCCACAGATCACGCCGGTCGAAGTCGGGCCACAGCACGTCCTGGAAGACCATCTCGGCGTAACTCGACTGCCAGAGCAGGTAGTTGGAAGTGCGCTGCTCGCCGCTGGGCCGGAGGAAAAGGTCGACGTCCGGCATGTCCGGGTAGTACAGGTACTTCTGGATGGTCTTCTCGGAGACCTTGTCGGGGTCGAGCTTGCCGGCGGCGACGTCGGCGGCCATGGCCTTCGCCGCGTCCGCGAGCTCGGCCCGCCCGCCGTAGTTGACGCAGAAGTACAAGGTCATCGCGTCGTTCTTCGTGGTCTGCTCCTGGGCGACCTGGAGCTCCTGGACGACGGACTTCCACAGCTTGGGCATGCGGCCGACCCAGCGGATCCGGATCCCCAGCTCGTCCATCTCATCGCGCCGGCGCCGGATGACGTCCCGGTTGAAGTTCATCAGGAAGCGGACCTCTTCCGGGGACCGCTTCCAGTTCTCCGTCGAGAAGGCGTACAGGGAGAGGTTCTTCACGCCCATCTCGATGCAGCCCTTGAGGACGTCCATGACGACGCCCTCGCCGACCCGGTGCCCCTCGGTGCGCGGCAGCCCGCGCTCCTTGGCCCACCGGCCGTTCCCGTCCATGACGACCGCCACATGGTTGGGGATCAGCTCGCCGGGGAGTTTGGGCGCGCGGGCACCGGACGGGTGCGGTTCCGGCGTCTTGTACTCGCGGCGCTGGCGGCCCAGGATCCCGCGTACGACCATGTGCTTCTCGTCTCCCTCTTACTTGCTTACTTCTCTACGTAACGAAGGGAACGCAGTCCGCGTTCCAGATGCCAGTGCAGATAGGCGGACACCAGCCCGCTGCCCTCCCGGACGTGCCGCGGCTCGCACGCGTCCGCGGTCTCCCAGTCTCCCGTGAGCAGCGCGCCGAGGAGTTCGAGGGCCTGAGGCGAGGGTACGACGCTGCCGGGCACCCGGCAGTCGACGCAGACGGAACCTCCCGCGGCGACCGAGAAGAACCGATTCGGTCCCGGCATCCCGCACTTCGCGCAGGCGCTGAAGCTGGGCGCGTAGCCGTTCACGGCGAGGGAGCGCAGCAGGAAGGCGTCGAGCACGAGATGCGGCTCGTGCTCACCGCGGGCGAGGGTGCGGAGCCCGCCGACCAGCAGCAGATACTGCTGTACGGCGGGCTCCCCCTCGTGATCGGTGAACCGCTCGGCGGTCTCCAGCATGGCCGTCCCGGCGGTGTACCGGGCGTAGTCGGTGACGATTCCGCCACCGTACGGAGAGATCGTCTCGCTCTGCGTGCACAGCGGCAGTCCGCGCCCGATCAGCTCGCTCCCGCGCGCGAAGAACTGCACGTCCACATGCGAGAAGGGCTCCAGCCGCGCCCCGAACTTGGACTTGGTCCGCCGGACACCGCGCGCTACGGCCCGTACCCGCCCGTGACTGCGCGTGAGCAAGGTGATGATCCGGTCCGCCTCACCCAGCTTCTGGGTGCGCAGCACGATGCCGTCGTCGCGGAACAGACTCATGGGGTCCATTCTCGCCTACGACGGCCGCGCCCCGGCCCGGATGGGCTCCTTTGGGCCGGGCCCCCTTCAAGGGACCTCGCCGCGGCTGCGTGCGTTGGCGTACGCCGTCGCCGCGCTGAGCCGCTCCGCCGCGGTCGCTCGCCGGACGGCGTCCGGGTCGCAGTCCCACTCCTTGCCGCCGCCGAGCGCCCTGAGCTGTACGTAGGGCCCCTCGTGCCCCATGACCATGCCGACCTTTCCCGTGCGGGTGTCCACGGCGTACGAGCCGATCGGCGGCTTCATCGCAGGGCCGCCGCGAGCCGGGCGGCGACCTCGACGGAACAGCCGCCCAATTGCACCAGCGGACAGGGTGCCTCGCGCGCCAAAGTCGCCGGGTCGATCCGCAGTGACGGCAACGTAATTCCGGCGTGGGCGAGCGCCGTCCGCAAATCCTTCACGGTTTCCTCCGCCTCTTCGACGCAGTGCGCCGAGTGTCGTCCCCCGAGTGGTGCGTGTTCTTCCTTCACCCTGCTCCCCTGTCCTTTTGAGTTTCACGCTTTGCGTCTCCAGCGTGACGCTCCGCACCTACACTCGGCAGGAGTCTGTCCTCTACAAGTGCGGCGCAGCGAAAGGGGGTTGGCCTGTGGCCAACGGTTCGCGGCAGGCGGCGTGGGAGTTCTTCGGGGCTGAGCTGAAACGCCGCCGGGAGGAGGCGGGTTTCACTCAGGTGGAGTTAGGGGCACGCGTTTTCGTCTCCGGGGGTTACATCGGCCAGTTCGAACAGGCCATTCGGAAACCGCAGTTGGATGTGGCGCAACGGATCGACTCGCTCTTACAAAGCGGAGGCTTTTTCGAGCGGATGTGGCGCAAGCTGATCGATGACACACGGTACGCGGATTATTTCGCGGAGGTGGTGGAGCTTGAGCGGACGGCAACGAAGATTGCCGAGTTCGCGCCTACGCTTGTGCCGGGGCTTCTGCAGACGGCCGCGTACACGCGGGCAGTGACGCTGGCGAGCAACCCGTTTGCCACCGACGCCCACATCGACGAGAAGGTAGCGGCTCGCATGGAGCGGGCTCAGATCCTGGACGGCGCTACACGGCCCGTGTATTGGGTGATCCTGCACGAGCAGGTGCTGCGGATTCCGGTCGGTAGCGAAGCCTTGATGACTTACCAGCTGGACCACATCGCGGAGCTGGTGCGACAGAAGAAGATGCTGGTACAGGTGCTGCCGACGTCGGCAGGGGCGTACCCCCTCATGGGCCGTATGGTCCGGCTCTTCGAGTTCGAGGACGCTCCTCCAACTGCCTATACAGAGGCTGTGTATTCGGGGAACCTGCTCGACGATCCGGCCCTAGTGAAGCGCGTACACGGGGCATACGATCTGCTCAGGGCCGCCGCGCTGTCGCCGGAGGCGTCCCTGGCCCTGATCGAATCGGCGGCGGAGGACCACAGACGATGCGCGAGTACGACCTGAGCACGGCTCAGTGGCGCAAGAGCACCTACAGCGACGACAACGGCGGCGACTGCGTTGAGGTCGCGTACGACTTCGTAGGCGCCGCCCGCTGGCGCAAGAGCACCTACAGCAACGGCGAGGGCGGCGACTGCGTCGAGGTAGCCCAAGGGATCCCCGGCGTCGTCCCCGTCCGCGACAGCAAGGTCCCGGACGGCCCCGTTCTGCTGGTCAACCCCCTCGCCTGGACGGCGTTCGTCGGCGCCGTGACGGAGTAACCGCGCCGCCCGCAACACAGGCGAACTCCGGGAAGCCGTGGCCACCCTCCTGAAGGTCCTGGCCGCGACCAGTACCGATCCCCGGATCCAGGCCTACCGGCGCGCGATCGAGCACTACGCGGAGGATCTCGACGCGTAGGCGGTTGCGCGTCGCTCACGCCCGCGCCGCCCGTCCCTAGGTCCGGCAGAAGCGGCGTACATACCCGCGCTGCCACGGCGTCTCCACCGCGTGGCGGTCGTAGTGGCGGCGTACATACGCCACCGCCTCCTCCGGCGGAACTCCGTCGAGGACGGCGAGGCAGGCCAGGGCCGTGCCGGTGCGGCCCCGGCCGCCGCCGCAGGCGATCTCGACGCGGTCGGCGGCCGCTCGTTTCCAGGCCTCGGTGAGTACCGTGCGGGCCTGGTCGCGGTCGGCGGGGAGGCGGAAGTCCGGCCAGCGCAACCAGTAGGCCCCCCAGGGGACTTCGGGGGGCTTGCTGCCGAGGAGATACACGGCGTACGTCGGTGCCGGGGCGTCGGGCGGGAGCGGTCGGCGCAGGGCGCGGCCCCGTACCAGCCGGCCGGAGGGCAGGCGCAGCACCCCCGCGCCGGTCGGGTTCCAGGTCTCGGTGTCGGCCATGGGGCCAGGGTAGGGCGGGCTCGGGGTCCTCCCGCGGGTGTGCCGGTGTGCGGGCCCCGGGGGCACGCGGCGAAGTCGCTGATGAATACAGCGCCCCCTCCGCCCCTACCCTCCCCACTCTCGGCTTCGCTCGAGCGGGGGGGGGACCTCCGCCGTACCTGGGGGCTCCGCCCCCAGACCCCCCTGTCGCGCTTCGCGCTCGTCCTCAAACGCCGGACAGGCTAGGAGCGCTCAGCTCACCCCTCGCGCCCCCTGAGCCGCCCGTGCCTCGATCCCGCGGAAGTGGTCGGCCATCGCCCGTTGCGCGCCCTCGACGTCTCGTGCCCGCAGTGCGGTGAGGATGTCGCGGTGGCGGCGGGCCGTCACCTCGGGGGTGGTGTCCTCGGTCCAGCCGCGGACGGCGGCGACGCGGCGGAAGACGGTCCAGAAGGCGCCGAGGAGCTGGGGCACGAGCGGGTTGCCGAGGGAGGCGTACAGCAACTCGTGGAACTCGCTGTCGAGTTCGGGGAAGGAGCGGCTGTCGCGGCCCGCCGCCTCCATCTCCGTGACGACGGATTCGAGGCGGTCGAGTTCCGTCTCGGAGAGCGTGGCCGCGACCCGGCTGATCAGCCCTTCCTCCAGGACCTCGCGGACCTGGAGGATCTCCGCCAGCGCGCCGGTCGGGTCGTCCGGGCGGGCGAGCGTGCGGAAGGTGAGGCCGTCGACCAGCGGCGTCATCGAGACCTCGCCGACGTAGGTGCCGTAACCGTGTCTGATCTCGACTATGTCGAGCGCCTGCAGGGCCTTGAGGGCCTCGCGGACGGAGTTGCGGCTCACGCCGAGGTCGGTCATCAGCTCGGTCTCGGTGGGCAGCGGCGCACCGGCCGGGAGTTTGCGGTCGAGGATCAGCTGCATGACCTCGCGCTGGATCTGGCTGCTCACCCGGCGCTCGGGCCTACGCCGGTTCCCGGTCTCCTCAGACATGCGCCGCATCGTACGCTCGCTGGACATCCGACGTCCCACCTCCGGGCTGATTAAACGCCAACCGCCGCCAACTACCCTTGTTTCACACCGTCATTGGTCGCACCTGTGGAAGATACGCCATTCGTGTCGGAGCCCTTGACCGCCCCGACGGCCCCTCCTATGGTCACGCTGCTCCCCATGACGTAGGACGTCGTATCTCCTGGAGGAACCGTGCGCGACGTGACCCACACTCCGGCGCTGCACCGCCGGTCGTTCCTGAAGTACACCGGCGCCCTCGGTGCGGCCGCCGCCCTCTCCTCGTCGCTGGCCGCCTGCTCGTCCGGGCCGGAGTCCACGAACGACACGGGCGGCGGAGGCGGCGGCAAGAACGCCACCCTGACGGCGGTCATCGGCTACGGGAACGACGGCAGCTGGGATCCGACGCAGACGGCGTCCGCCTTCTGCATGGCCGCCAACAACCACATCTACGAGGGCCTGCTCGACACCGACCCGATCTCCCGCGAGCCGTACGCCGCGCTCGCCACCGAGGTGCCCTCCGACCTCAGCGGCACGTCCTGGAAGTTCACGCTGCGGGCCGGGGCCACCTTCCACGACGGAAAGCCGGTCACCGCCGACGACGTGGTCTTCGTCTTCGACCGGATCCTCGACCCGAAGACCCAGACCCTCGCCAAGGGCTTCTTCGCGAGCTGGCTGAAGGAGGTCCGCAAGATCGACGCGCAGAACGTGGAGCTGGTCCTGAAGTTCCCTTTCCCGGAGGGGATTTCGCGGCTCACTCTCGCGAAGATCATGCCGAAGCACATCTTCTCCCAGCCGGGCGCCTGGGACGACGCGATCAAGGGCAAGGCGATCGGCTCGGGGCCGTACCGGCAGACCGCGCACCACCCGAAGTCGAACACCACCTTCGAGGCGTTCGCCGCCTACAACGGGCCGCGCAAGCCCGCGTTCAAGAAGATGAACTGGCTGACCATAGTGGACGCCGCGCCCCGCGTCGCGAAGATCTCGGGGTCCTCCGCCGGCGCGCAGATCGCCGACAACATCCCGTACGCCAACATCGAGCAGCTCAAGAAGGGCGGCATGACCGTCCAGGGCGGCGCGGGCATGAACAACCTCTTCCTCATGTTCAACACCCAGCACAAACCCTTCGACGACGTACGGGTCCGCCAGGCCCTGCACTACGCCATCGACACCGGCAAGATGGTCGAGGTCGCCCTCAAGGGCCATGGAAAGGCGTCGACTTCGTTCCTCAACGAGGGCAACCCCAGCTACCGGCCGGCGAAGACCGTCTACGCGTATGACCCGGAGAAGGCGAAGCGGCTTCTGAAGGAGGCCGGGGTCAAGGGGCTGAAGATCGAGATCCTGTCGGTGAACGTCAGCTGGATCGTGGACTGTCTGCCGACCATCAAGGCGTCCTGGGACGCGATCGGCGTGCAGACCACGCTCTCGCCGCAGGAGACCACGGCCGTCTTCACCAAGATGGACCAGAAGCAGGACTACCAGGTCGTCGCCGCCGCCTCGAATCCCAATCAGTTCGGGCTGGACGCCGACCTGATCATGCACTACAACTACGGCCCCCAGAACCTGTGGATGGGCTACGCCCGCTGGTCCGGCGACTCCGTGGCCAAGAAGCTCTTCAAGGACATGGACCAGGCGACGCGGGAGCCGGACGCCGACAGGAAGAAGACGATGATCCAGGATTACATCGACATCGTCGCCGAGCAGGCCGTGCTCTACCCGGTCGTGCACAACGAGCTGATGACCGCGTGGAATCCGAAGAAGCTCACGGGGATAAGGGCACAGCCGTATCCGGGTATCAATCTGCTGCAAGCCAAGTGGGTCTAGGCGTCGGGGAGTTCGCACGTGGTCGCCATCGCCAGGATCCTGCTGCGCCGCGTCGCGCTGCTCGTGCCGCTGATGCTCGGGATCGTCCTGTTCGTGTTCTTCGTGATGCGGTTCTCCGACGTCGATCCGGCGTCCGCGTTCTTTCAGGGCGCCAATCCGACGCCGCAGCAACTGCACGACTTCCGGGAGCAGAACGGGCTGCTGGATCCCCTCCCGGTGCGCTACGTCCACTTCGTGGGCGACCTGCTCCACGGCGACATGGGCACCAGCGCACTGACCAGGGGATCGGTCCTCGACCAGGTCACCACCGCGCTGCCGCTGACCCTCCAGCTCACCTTCCTGGGGCTCGGCATCGCCGTGGTGCTCTCGCTGCTCGGCGGTGTCACCGCCGCGATCTACCGCGACCGGCTGCCCGACCAGATCATCCGCGTCGTCTCGCTGACGGGTGTGGCGGCGCCGGGTTTCTGGCTGGCGCTGCTGATGATCCAGTACCTGGCCGTCGACCAGGGCTGGTTCCCCACCGGCGGCTACATCAATCCGGCCGACTCACTGACCGGCTGGCTGAAGACCATGGCCCTGCCCGCGCTCGCTCTCTCCCTGCCGGTCGCCGCGCAGCTCACCCGGATCGTGCGCACCTCGGTGGTCGAGGAGCTGGACAAGGACTACGTACGGACGGCGATCGGCAGCGGTCTGCCGCCCCGGGTCGTCGTCGGGCGGAACGTCCTGCGCAACGCCCTGATCAACCCGCTCACCGTGCTGGGCCTGCGGGTGGGCTATCTGCTCGGCGGCGCGGTCGTCATCGAGACGATCTTCTCGCTGCCGGGCATGGGGAAGCTGATGATCGACGCCGTGAAGAACGGTGACCCGGCGGTCGTGCAGGGCGTCGTCCTGACCACGGCCACCGGCTTCGTGGTCGTCAACCTCGTCATCGACATCCTGTATCTGCTGGTCAACCCGCGACTGAGGGATGCGACCACATGACCACTCGTACGCGTCTCGCGGAGGTTCTCTCCCGTCCGGGCATCCGCCTGCGGGGCTGGCGCCGGCTGCCGCTGATCTCCCGTGTCGCCGTCTGCTTCCTGGCCGTCGTGGTGCTGGTGGCGCTGTGCGCGCCGCTGCTCGCCCCGCACGACCCGCTGGACCAGCAGGCGCCGGTGGACGGCAGCGGGCATCCGTCCGCCGGGCACTGGATGGGGCAGGACAGCCTCGGCCGGGACATCCTCAGCCGTCTGATGTACGGGGCCCGCTGGTCCCTCGCGATCGGCCTCGGCGCCACCGCGCTCGCCCTGGTGGTGGGAGCGCTCCTCGGCGCCCTCGCGGCGACCTCCCGCAAGGCCGTCGACGAGACGCTGATGCGCTGCCTGGACGTCGTGATGGCGTTCCCCGGTATCGCGCTCGCCGCCGTCCTCGTCGCCGTGTTCGGCGGCGGCATCACCGTACTGGTCTGCGCGATCGCGTTCCTGTTCACACCGCCCGTCGCACGGGTCGTACGGGCGAACGTCCTCGACCAGTACGGCGAGGACTATGTGACGGCGGAGCGCGTGATCGGCGCGCGTACCCCGCACATCGTGCTGCGTCATGTGGCCGTCAACTGCGCGGCTCCCGTGCTGGTGTTCTGCACCGTGCAGGTCGCGGAGGCCATCGTCTTCGAGGCGTCGCTGTCCTTCATCGGCGCGGGCGTACGGCCCCCGGACCCGTCCTGGGGCAGCGTCATCGCCGACGGCAAGAACATGGTGCTGACCGGCGGCTGGTGGGCCACGGTCTTCCCGGGCCTGCTGATGCTGATCACCGTACTGTCGCTGAACATCCTCTCCGAGGGTGTCTCCGACGCGTGGGCGGCACCGGCGGCCAGGGAGGTGTCCGCGCCCGCGACGGAGGACCGCCTCGAGGCGCCGGAGCCCGGCAGCGGGAAGGTCCTCGAGCTGCCGGGGCTGACGGAGGCCGCCGCGCGCCTGCGCTCACGGGCCCGGCCGCTCCCCTCCGGTCAGCCCGTGCTCACCGTCGAGAACCTGGCCATCGGCTTCGACGTCCGTCACGGGGGTGTGGACATCGTCGACGGCATCAGCTTCGAGGTGCTGCCCGGTGAAGTCCTCGGCCTGGTCGGGGAGTCGGGCTGCGGCAAGTCACTGACGGCGCTGACGGTGATGGGTCTGGAGCCGAAGGGCGCGCGCGTCCGTGGTCATGTCCGGTTCGCGCAGCGGCAGTTGATCGGCGAGCCGATGCGTGTACGTCGCCGGCTGCTGGGCCACGAGATGGCGATGATCTACCAGGACGCACTGTCCTCCCTGAACCCGGCGATGACGATCCGCGCGCAGCTGATGCAGGTGATACGCCGGGGCGGCAAGCGTACGGCCACCGAGTTGCTGGAACTGGTCGGCCTCGATCCCGAACGCACTCTGCGCAGCTACCCCCACGAACTGTCCGGCGGCCAGCGCCAGCGCGTCCTGATCGCCATGGCCCTGTCCCGCAGCCCCCGGCTGATCATCGCCGACGAACCGACGACGGCCCTGGACGTGACGGTCCAGGCGCAGGTCATCGAGCTGCTGCTGCGACTGCGCGCGGAGCTGGACTTCGCGCTGATCCTCGTCTCGCACGACCTGGCACTGGTATCGGCGGTCACCGACCGGGTGGTCGTGATGTACGGCGGGCAGATCGTCGAGACGGGCGTGACGGCGGACCTGGTGGAGGCACCGGCCCACCACTACACGCGCGGACTGCTCGGCAGCGTGCTCTCGCTGGAGTCCGGGGCCGAACGCATGACCCAGATCAAGGGGGTCGTGCCCTCCCCCGCCGACTTCCCGGCGGGCTGCCGCTTCGCGGACCGCTGCCCGATGGCGAGCGAGGTGTGCCGCACGACGGCACCGGATCTGCTGGGCACACCCACGCACACGGCGGCCTGCCATCACCCGGCGGTCGACCTGGTGACCACCGAGAGCGAGGCCGTCACGTGAACACGCTGGTGCAGCTGGCCGACGCACACGTCGTCCACAGGGCCCGCAGCGGCGGCCTGTTCACCCGGGACAAGGTGTACGCGCTCACCGGCGCCGATCTCAGCGTCGCGCCCGGCGAGACGGTCGGTGTCGTCGGGGAGTCCGGCTGCGGCAAGTCGACGCTCGCGAAGGTGCTGGTGGGTGTTCAGCGGCCGACGTCCGGCACGGTGACCTTCCGCGGCCGGGACCTGTGGTCCATGAAGCCGGACGAGCGGCGCACGGCCGTCGGCAGCAGCACCGGCATGATCTTCCAGGACCCGTCCACGGCTCTGAACCGCCGGCTGTCCGTACGGCAGATCCTGCGCGATCCGCTGGACGTGCACCGGCGCGGCACGTCACCTGAACGAGCCGACCGCGTACGCGAGTTGATGTCACTTGTCGGTCTGCCGCGCGCCCTCGCGGACGCCCTGCCAGGGCAGCTTTCCGGCGGACAGCGCCAACGCGTGGCCATCGCCCGCGCTCTCGCCCTCGACCCGGACCTGGTGGTGGCCGACGAGCCGACCAGCGCGCTCGACGTGTCGGTCCGCGCCCAGATCCTGAATCTCCTCCTCGATCTGAAGGAGCGTCTCGGACTGGCCCTGGTGTTCGTCTCGCACGACATCCAGACGGTACGGCGGATGAGCGACCGGGTGATCACGATGTACCTCGGCCGGATCGTGGAGGAATCACCGGCCGCCGAGGTCACCGACGGCTCCCGCCACCCGTACACGCGGGCCCTCTTCTCCGCGACCCCGGGCCTTCTCGACCCCATCGACCCGATTCCCCTGGTCGGCCCCGTCCCCTCGGCGACCCGGCCGCCGAGCGGCTGCCCGTTCCGTACCCGCTGCTGGAAGGCGGACGAGGAATGCGCCGCGAAGATGCCCGACTTCGCGGCCGCGTCGACCCCGGTTCACCGCTACCGGTGCCACCATCCTGTGGCGGAGGGTCAGTCGACGCGCGCGCTGGTCGCGCAGGCCGAGTCCGCCGCCCCGGCCACCGCCATGGCCGACGTTCCGTTCCAGCAGCACATCAGGGAGCCTTCATGACCTTCCCCGCCCCGCTGACCGGTGTCGTACCGCCCGTCTGCACTCCCCTGACACCGGAACGCGAGGTGGACGTCCCCTCACTCATCAGGCTCGTGGACCATCTGGTGGACGGCGGGGTGCACGGCCTTTTCGTCCTCGGCTCGACCTCGGAGGCGGCGTATCTGACGGACGCGCAGCGCCGGCTGGTGGTGGAGACGGCGGCCGGGCATGTCGCGGGCAGGCTCCCCGTCCTGGCGGGCGCGATCGACATGACGACCCCGCGCGTCCTGGACCACGCCGCCGCCGTCACCGCCGCGGGCGCGGACGCGATCGTCGTCACCGCCCCCTTCTACACCCGCACCCACCCGGCGGAGATCTCCCGCCACTTCCGCCTTGTCGCGGCGCGCGTCCCGGTGCCCGTCTTCGCCTACGACCTTCCCACCTCCGTCCACACCAAGCTGAGCGCCGAGCTGGTCCTGGAGCTCGCCGCGGACGGCGTACTGGCCGGCCTCAAGGACTCCAGCGGCGACCTCGGCGCCTTCCGCACCGTCGTCACCGGTGCCCGCGCCCACCCCGACATCACCGGCTTCACCGCCCTCACCGGCTCCGAGGTCGTCGTCGACTCGGCCCTCGCCCTGGGCGCGGACGGGGCGGTGCCCGGCCTCGCGAACGTGGATCCGGCCGGGTACGTCCGCCTCTTCCGCCTCTGCCAGGAGGGCGACGGGGACGGCGCCCGCGCCGAACAGGAGCGCCTGTGCGCCCTCTTCGGCATGGTGAACGTCGGCGACCCCACCCGCATGGGCGGCAGCTCCTCGGCCCTCGGCGCCTTCAAGGCGGCGCTGCACCTCCGGGGCATCATCGCCTGCCCGGCCACGGCGGAGCCACAGATTCCGTTGGCGGAGGGGGAGGTGGAGCGGGTCGGGAAGTACCTGGCGGGGGCGGGCCTGCTGTGACGCCGCGAGAAGAAACCAGCCCGTCCGGCGTTTGAGGACGAGCGCGAAGCGCGACAGGGGGGGTCTGGGGGGCGGATCGACTTCCACACCTACAGCGAACTGGT